>JAVXWK010000337.1:0-8589 GCA_032230575.1 Pseudonocardiales bacterium
TTTCATGAGGCCGAACGTGCCGTCCGCGATGGCGTTGAGCAGTCCGTCGTCGACGATGCGATCGAGGAGGTCCACCGCCTCGCCCAGAACCTGGTGTGCGCGCTTGACGATGAGCCCGTCGGGTGCCGGGCGGAAGTCCTCGGCGAGGCTTCCTGCCGCGTTGAGCACGTACCGGACGTTCTGGAGCGCGAGGTCGCGGTCCGAGAGGAACGGCGTCACGACCGCTTCGGTCATCATGCCGACGAGCAGAATGGACTGTCCTGTGAGGACACCCGCCAGGTTGAAGAAGCCGTCCAGCAGGTAGCCGTTGAAGACGTCACCCGTCATGTGCTTGGTGGGCGGCATCCACTTGAGCGGCGCGTCCGGGAAGAGTTCGCGCGCCAGCAGCGCGTGGGCGAGCTCGAGGCGGAACGAGTCGGGCACCTTCGGGTTGATCTCGAAGGCGTGGCCGAGGCCCAGCAGGTGGTCGGGCAGTCCCGCCTCGTGGGCGAAGTGCTCGTTGAGCAACTGCGACACCGTGACCGTGTGCGCGGCGTCGACGGCGTCCGCGGTGGTGAGGTAGTTGTCCTCGCCGGTGTTGATGATGATGCCCGCGCGGGCGTGGACCTGGCGGGAGAAGCGCTGGTCGACGAACGTGCGGATCGGGTTGATGTCGCGGAAGAGGATCCCGTACATCGAGTCGTTCAGCATCATGTCCAGGCGCTGAAGCCCGGCCAGCACGGCGATTTCCGGCATGCACAGGCCGGACGCGTAGTTGGTCAGCCGCACGTACCGGCCGACCTCCTTCGACACGTCGTCGAGCGCGGCCCGCATGATGCGGAAGTTCTCCTGGGTGGCGTACGTGCCCGCGAACCCGTGGTGCGTGGCGCCTTCCGGCACGTAGTCGAGCAGCGACTGGCCGGTCGAGCGGATCACCGCGATGACGTCGGCGCCCGCCCGTGCCGCGTTCTGGGCCTGCACGACGTCCTCGTCGATGTCACCGGTCGCGACGATCAGGTAGATCCACGGCCGCTGCGCCGGGTCGCCCCACTTGGCGATCAGCTTGTCGCGCTGAGCCCGGTTGCGGTCGACCGTCTTCAACCCCTTGGCAACAGCAGAGGTGGCTGCTTTCCTGGCAGCCGTCAGCTCCTTGCCGGTGGGGATCCTGAACTGGATCTGGCCCGCCGCGGTGGCTTCGGCGAGTTCGGTGAGGCTGCCGAGGTTGTGCTCCTTCAGCGCCTGGAACGCCGGGAGCACCACGCCGTGCTCCAGCCCGCACTGCTCGCGGACCGTGTCGATCACGCGGTTGACCCACGGCACGTCACCGGCGCGGTGGGTGGAGTCCGCGCCGGTGATGCCGGCCAGGCGAAGCGTGGCGCGCTCGACGGCGACGGTGGTGTGCGCCTTCGCGAGGGACACCACCGGTTCCGCCGCCCGCGCCGCGAGTTCGCGCGCGGTGGCGACGACCTTGGGGTCGAGGTCGAGCAACGCCATGAGTCACTTCCTCTCGTGAATTGTCCGGCCGTTCAGGACGGTTCGCACGCAGACGGGCGCCGGACCGGTCAGGTCGGGCAGCCCGGGAACACCAGAACGCGGATCGGTCGACCAGCGCTGGACTCGCGAGTCACTCGCGGCCACCACGAGGTCGCCGGTCTCCCACACGGCGTAGGTCGCGGGAGCACCAGGCTGCAACGTGCCGGTCACGCCGTCGTCCACGCCCGCCGCCCGCCAGCCACCGCGTGTGTGGGCGGTGAAGGCCGCGCGTGGGGAGATGCCGTGGCCATCGGTCTTGTGGTGCACCGCAGCGCGCACGGCGGCCCACGGGTCGATGGCGGTCACCGGGGTGTCCGAGCCGAACGCCAGCACGACGCCCGCGGCGGCGAGACGTGAATAGGGATTCAGCCCCACTCCGCGCTCGGCCCCGAGGCGCTTCACGTACATTCCGGCCGGTCCGCCCCACTCGGCGTCGAAAAGCGGCTGAACTGAGGCGATGACGCCCCACCCGGCCAGTTTCCGGGCCTGCTCATCGGAGACCATCTCGACGTGCTCGAGACGGTGGCGCGCGGATGCCAGCTCGGGCGTGCCGAGGGCCTTCTCCGCGATCTCGAAGCCCTCGATCACGGCGTTCATGCCCGCGTCGCCGATGACGTGGAAGCCCGCCTGGATGCCCTCTTCGGTGCACTTGATCAGGTGATCCGCGATCTGCTGGCCGGTCAGGTAGAGCGCGCCGGAGGTCTCAGCGTCGGCATAGGGCGACGTGAGGGCAGCCGTGCGGGAGCCGAGCGCGCCGTCGACGAAGTGGTCGCCGGCCAGGCCGCGAACAGCAACGGAAGGCTTCTCGTGCGAGCCCCAGTAGGCGACGACCTCGGGGCCCTCGGTGTGCTGAAGCAGTTCGCGCAGGTCGTCCTCGCCGGAGATGTCCGGCCCGGCACACTCGTGCACCGACGCGATGCCCATCGACGCGGCGTGGCGGAGGAACGTGAGCTGCGCGGCCTGGCGATGCTCGGACGTGATCGCGGCGCGCGCAACACGGCGCACGACATGATGGGCCGCACGTGAGAGAGGGCCGTCGTCGGAGAAGCCATCAGCCGTGCGCGCGTCGTCCGTGATCAGGTTCGAGGACACGAGTGCCGAGTGCACGTCGATGCGCGACAGGTAGACCGTCTTGCCCTGCGCGGCCTCGTCGATCTCCGCGCGCGTCGGCGGCCGGTTCTCCCGCCATCGCGTCTCGTCCCAACCGTGGCCCCACACCATCGGGCCCTCGGCGTCACGCACGAGCTCCAGCAGTTCAGAGACCGACGACGTGCGGGTCAGGTCGAGGCCGGTCAGCAGCAGACCGGCTGACGTGGCGTGCACGTGGGCGTCGACGAACGCGGGCGCGACGAAAGCACCGTGCAGCTCGATGACCTCGGCGTCGCGGTGCAGCGCGCGGCCCACCGAGTCCTGGCCGATCCACACGATGACGCCGTCCGTGACGGCCATGGCCGTCGCATCCGGTGCGTAGATGCGGCCGCCGACCAAAAGTTGCGTACTCACGTCACGCAGTCTGCCGTTGCTCGAACAGCGCCCGCACACCCGGCTGGGTCCGGACCAGGTCCAGCGCGAACGCGGCGTGACCAGGCACATACCCGTTGCCGACCAGCATCTCCACGTCCGCGGCGAGACCTTCGGCGCCGAGAGCAGCGGCACTGAACGAGGTGGCCATCGAGAAGAAGATCACGGTGCCGCCGTCCGCCGTCGCGAGAATGGCGCCGTGCTCGCACCCCGGCACGTCCACACACACGACCGTCACATCAACCTGCTTGCCGACCGCTTCGGCCACGGCGACGGGGTTCCGTGCGTCCGCGATGACGACCTCGTCGGCGAGGCCGGCTTCACGCACGGACGCTGCCTCACGCTCGGTGGGCACCAACGCGACGAGACGCGACGCACCGGCCTGACGTGCGGCCGCGAGAGAGAGCGACCCGGACTTGCCGCCACCGCCGAGCACCAGCACGGACCCACCGGGGTGCTTGCGGACCACCCGGTCGGTCAACGCCGGCGCCCCGCACACGTCCAGCACGGACAGCGCCAGCTCGTTGGGCATGTCGTCGGGCAGCACGGCCGCGATGGACCGTCCGAACAGCACGGCGGTCCCCCGGCACGGCACCTGCTCGTCCTCGCCGTCCCACTCCTGCAGGCCGTCGTTGATCCGCAGCGGCGTCAGCGTGAGGCTGACCAGCGTCGCGATCCGGTCGCCGGCCTTGAGACCCAACGGTGACTCGGGGCCTACTTCGAGGACCGTGCCGAGCAGCATGCCGCCCGAGCCGGTGACCGGGTTCTGCATCTTGCCGCGCTCGGAAACGATGTCCAGCACGGCCTGCCGCACCGCGCCGCCGTTGCCGTGCTGCTCCCTGAGCTGCCGGAACGACGCCGCGTCCAGGTTGAGCCGCTCGACCGCGACGATCACCTCGTCGGCCGCGGGGACGGGTTCCGCGTCCAGCCGCCACGCCTGCTGCGGCAGCATACCCGCGGGCTCGAGGACGCGGTGCAGTCCGTACGCGCTCACCTGAAAATCCTTCGGTCGACGACGCTGTCTCGAAGATATCTTCACGTGAAGCGCAAAGATCCCGCAAGTATCACTCAGTCACGAGCCGGAACCAGCGGCAGTCGTAGGGCGCGAGATCGACCTTGGCACCGATCTTCGCGGTCCTCACCTTCCCGCCGGTCATCAGGTCCGTGAGCTGGCCTTCCGCCGGGATCCGCACCGTGATCCCCCGGTTCGCGAGGTTGTGCACGGCGATCACCGTGCCGCCGTCGCAGTCGGCTCGATGGGCGAACACCGCCGGGTCCCCCGCGTCGAGGACCTGGGCCTCGCCCCACGCGAGCTCCGGGCACTCCCGGTAGAGCTGGACCAGCTGCCGCATCCAGGTCAGCAACGACTCGGGGTCGTGGCGCTGCTCCTTCTCCGCCTCCCAGTCCATCGGCACGCGCACGGCGAGCCGTCCCTCCAGCGACAGGTCCTCCTTCAGGCCGAGCTCCTCGCCGTAGAACAGCACCGGTGTGCCCGGCAGCGTGAAGAGCAGGCTGTAGACCATGCGGATGCGGCGCTGGTCGCCGTTCAACATGCCCGGCAGCCGTCGTCGCAGACCGCGGCCGTAGAGCTGCATCGACGGGTCCGGGCCG
Source organism: Pseudonocardiales bacterium (assembly GCA_032230575.1). Lineage (GTDB taxonomy): Bacteria > Actinomycetota > Actinomycetes > Mycobacteriales > Pseudonocardiaceae > Lentzea. The sequence goes on from JAVXWK010000337.1 coordinate 4,645, forward strand.
AAAGCGTCGAAGACCTCCTGGCGTTCGTCCTCGGGCAGTTTGTCGAGGGTCAGCTCGTCGTGGTTGCGCACGAACGTCGCCCAGTGGCCGTCGCGCGGCGGCTGCGGGCGTTCCTGCAACGCCTTGACCATCGGTCCGCTCGACTGCCGCGCCAACGCGAGGTACATGGCCTGCATGCCCACGAAGTCGAAGCACATCGTCAGCTCGTCGCCGACACCCTGGCCGTAGTAGGCCATCGTGTCCTTGTACGGCAGGTTCACCTCGCCCAGCAGCACGCTCTCCCCGTTGCGGCGGTTGAGGAACGCGCGCAGGTCGGTGAGGTAGTCGTGCGGGTCGGGCAGCGACAGGGCGTCCGCGGGGTCGTTGTGCTCCAACAGGAACGGGACGGCGTCGACGCGGAAGCCGCTCAGCCCCAGTTCCATCCAGAAGCCCATGATCCGGGCGATCTCGTCGCGGACCTCGGGGTTCGAGACGTTGAGGTCGGGCTGGTGCTTGTAGAAGCGGTGGAGGTAGTACCTGCCGACTTCTTCGTCGTACTGCCAGAGGCTGTTCTCCTTGTCCGGGAAGGTGATCCCCTGCGGACCGTCGGTCTGGGGCTCGTCGGCCCAGACGTACCAGTCGCGCTTGCCGGGGTCGTGGAACCACGGGTGCTGGTCCGAGGTGTGGTTCACGACGAGGTCGGCGATCACGCGCATGCCACGGTCCCGTGCGGCGCGCACGAACTCCACGAAGTCGCCCAGCGAGCCCAGGCGCGGGTCCACGCCGTAGAAGTCGGTGATGTCGTAGCCGTCGTCGCGTTCGGGCGTCGGGTAGAACGGCATCAGCCACACACACGTGACGCCCAGGGCGTGGAGGTGGTCGATGCGTTCGGTGGCGCCGCGGAAACCGTTGTCGGAGAAGGTCTCCACGTCCAGGCAGTAGAGGACGGCGTTCTTCCACCAGACGTCCGACGTGCGGATCATCGCGTCACCTCCGGGAGCACGTGCTCGCCGAACGCGTCGACGAACGGGATCAGGTCCTGGCCGACGTGGTGCAGGTAGATCTCCTCGAAGCCGAGCGAGGCGTACAGGTGCAGCTGCTCGACGTGCCACTTCAGGTCGGACGACACGTCGACGACCTCGGCGACCTGCTCCTTGGTGACGTGTTCGGCCGCCACGTCGAAGTGCTCCGCCAGCTCCAGGTCCCAGCAGACGGGCGGACGGAACACGTTGGTGCGCCACTGCTCATGCGCGATCATCAGCGCGGTGTCGTCGTCCTGTGCCCAACTGAGGTGCACCTGCAGGTGGAGCTTGCCGCGGCCGCCCGCGTCCCGGTACGCGTCCACGAGAGCCCGTAACCGGTCAGGTGGCGCGTTGACGGTGATCAACCCGTCGGCCCACTCGGCGCACCACCGCGCGGTTTCAGGGCTGACGGCGGCGCCGATCAGCAGCGGCACCTCGTCGGGCAGGGTCCAGAGGCGGGCGCGGTCGACGTGGATGAGGCCGTCGTGGCTCACCTCGTCGCCGTTGAGCAGCGCGCGGATGACGTCGACGCACTCGCGGAGACGCCGGGTGCGGACGTCCTTGCGCGGCCAGCCGTCGCCGGTGATGTGCTCGTTGCTGGCCTCGCCGGTGCCGAGCGCGGCCCAGAACCGGCCCGGGTACATCGCGGCCAGTGTGCCGATCGCCTGGGCCGTGATCGCCGGGTGGTAGCGCTGGCCCGGGGCCGTGACCACGCCGAACGGCAGGTTCGTGGCCTGCAGTGCGGCGCCGAGCCACGACCAGGCGTACCCGGAGTGGCCCTGTCTGCCGCTCCACGGGGAGAAGTGGTCGGAGCTCATCGCGGCGCCGAACCCGGCCTCCTCGGCCCTGCGCACGGCGGTGAGCAGGGCGGCGGGGTGGATCTGCTCATGGGACGCGTGGATGCCGTAAACGGTCATGCGACTTCAGGTACCCAGCACGAAGATCGAGGCAACCTCGGGAGCGGTTCGGGCGTGCACACGGCATGAAGATCCTCATCGCCGCACTGGCCGCCGTCGCCTTCGCCGTCATCCCGTTCGCAAGCCAGGAGACCCCCGTGGGCTGGTGCTCTGACCAGCCCGTCACCACCGGCGACAGCCCCTGCACCAGGTGACCGAACTTTTTTCGCCGAACCGTTGAACCGATCCCGAACAGCGTCCGTGTGGACTGCAGCACCCTCGCGGAGGAGGAACGGCGATGTTCAACGAGACCCGGATCGGCACCGCCACCGTCGTCCAGTTCATCAGGCCGGACGGCACGGTCGAGCCGATGAACGTCGACCTCCAATACCGCTCGGACGATCCGCATGCGGTGACAATGCGGTTCCACACACGTGACCAGGAGTCGATCTGGCTGTGCGGGCGGGAGCTGCTGTCGGACGGCCTGCTCTCGCCCGCGGGCATCGGTGACGTGCGGCTGCGGCCGGACCGCGGGGACGTGCTCGTGCTGGAGCTCTTCACCGAGGACTCGCACGCGGTGTTCCACCTGTCGGCGGACGAGCTGCACCGGTTCCTGGAGTCGACCTACGCGGTCGTTCCGGCCGGGCGTGAGGTCCTCGACTTCGAGCTGCTGCTGAAGGACCTTCTCGCTTAGAGGCGCAGCCCCAGGACCAGCTTGTCCGCCGAGTCGATCACTCGAAAGCCGAGGTGCTCCCAGAAGCCGATGCCGTGCGTGTTGTGGTGCCGCACGTGCACGTGAACGCCCTTCTCCAGACGTGCGAGCACGGTGCGAACGAGCTTGCCGCCGAGCCCCTTGCCCTTCGCGCGGGGCAGGAGGTTCGCGTGCATGTGCGCCGGATAGTCCTTCACCAGCATCGGGTCGACCTTCGCCGGGTGGTGGATGTGCTGCACGACGCGGTTCGGGTTGGGTCTGAGCGGATACCGAACGCGCAGGTCAGGCCACCAGTCACGTGCGCAGCGCTCTTCGAACGCCTCGCTGTCGGACGCCGCGATCGCGTAACCGCACACCCCTTCGTCGTCCTCGACGACGAACGCGAGGTCAGGCTCGAACGCCACATACGGCCCGACGTAGGCGTGGCCAAGCAGACGCGGGTCATCGAACAGATGGCGCGCGCCCGTGCCACCGTTGCCGGTGTCGAGGCAGATGTCGTAGAGCGCGTCCAGGGCAGCGGGCCGGTACGCGCGGATCACGTCAGCTCGCGCCGATCCGTGATGATCACCGGCTCGACGTCGACGACCTCACCGTCGACGACCTGACCGGGCCCGAAGCGCCGGTCGTGCTCGAACTTGAGCGCCGCCGCCTCCGCCTTGCGCGCGATCCTGCGGCTGACGATCTTGCGAGTGGGCGGGAACAGCAGGAACAACGCCGCCACGTCGCTGACGAACCCCGGCACCATGATCAACGCCCCGGCCGCCGCGATGAGCACGCCGTCGGCCATCTCCTGGTGCGGCTGCTGACGCTGCCACACGGCCTCGCGGAACGCGGCCATCGTCTGCGCACCCTGCCTGCGCACGAGTTGCAGGCCCACCAAGGTGCCGACCAGGAGGAGGGCGATCATCCACAGCCCGCCGATGGCGTTACCAACGGCGATCATGACCGCGATCTCGGCGAACATCCCGACGAGCACCAGCGCGAAGACAGGCATATCCGGACAACGCACGGCGCGCCCAGTTTGCTCCCACACCGCCCTCGACCAGGCCTCCAGCTGAAATATTTACGGCACGCTAGCGATATGACAGGATATCTTCACGCGACCTCGACGCTGAGGAGTACGGATGACTGCGCTGCACGACGCCACCACGGCGCTGGAGCGGCTGGACCGCCAGCCGTACACCTACGAGCGCCGCGAACTGGTCGAACCCGACTGGCGGCGCTTCCCGGGCTGGTCACACGTGACCGAGGCGCAGTGGCGTGACGCCCAGTGGCAGCGCGTGAACTGCGTGAAGAACGTCAAACAGCTCCGCAAGGTCACAGGCGACCTGCTGAG
>JAVXWK010000344.1:0-3902 GCA_032230575.1 Pseudonocardiales bacterium
TCTTCCCGCCGTCGGCCACGCAGATGCTGCGGGTCGGCGAGGACACGGGTTCGCTCGACGACCAGCTGGACACCGTCGCCGGGTTCTACGAGAAGGAGCTCGACTACAAGGTCAACCAGATCACCACCCTGCTCGAGCCCGCCGTGCTGCTCGTGATGGGCGCGATCGTCGGCTTCGTCGCGCTGGCGCTGGTCACCGCGATGTACGGCATCTACGGCAACGTAGGCAAGTGATGTCCGGACGCTGCCGCCGTGAGGACGGTCTGACCCTGGTCGAGGTGCTGCTCGCCATCACAATCCTGGGCGTCGGGGTCGTCGCCATCGTCGGCGGCATGATGACCTCGATCAAGGTCTCGGACCAGGGCCGGCGGGACGCAGCGGCGCAGGTCGCGGTCCGCGCCTACGCCGACTTCGTCATGGACAGGACCTACCAGGACTGCCCGGTCACGACGCAGTACGCCGGATTCACGGCGACCGGCTGGACCACCACGATGGTCGCCAGGTACTGGAATCCCAACGTCACTGGCAGCACGGGAACCTTCGGGTCCTGTCCGTCGCCCGACGAGGGCATCCAGAAGCTGACGCTCACGGTCGTCTCCACGGACGGGGCGGGAACGACGCAGAGCCTGAGCATCGTCAAACGGCGGACGACATGAGGCTGCCTGAGGACGACCGGGGCCTCACGCTCGTCGAGCTGCTCGTGGCCACTGCCATCAGTGCCCTGATCATTCCGGTGATCACCGGGGCGCTCGTCGTGGGCTGGAAGACCACGGGCGAGACGATCGTGCGCCTGGGCGACAACCGCAACCGCCAGATCGTGTCCTCCATGCTCACCCGCGACGCGCAGAACGCGACGGCCGTGTCGACTGCGGCCTCGGGCTGCACCGTGGGAAGCGACGCCGTCCTTCTCGTCCTCACGTGGGACGAGCCCCAGGACTCCGGGGCCACCACCCCGCAGAAGGTCGCCTGGGTCAAGAACGGCTCCTACGTGGAGCGTCGCCACTGCGACCCGTCCTCGTCCGCCTACAGCGTCCTCGCCGCCGCCCACGACATCGCGTCGGCCAGGGCGGAGTGCCCAGCCGCCCTCACGGATGCGTGGAGCAACCTCGCCTGCACGGTCACCTCGCGCTTCATCAGGCTCGAGGTGACCGACAGCACCGGAACGTTCGTCGCCACCGGCCGGCGCAGGCAGCTCTCATGAGGCGCCTCTTGCGGCGGTTGGACGCGGCCCGCCCGTCCGGGGACCAGGGCAGCGCGCTCGCCATCTCACTGATCTTCCTCATGGTCTTCGGCCTGTTCATCGGCTCCACGCTGCAGTTCTCTACAGCCGGGCAGCGCACGACGATCGCCACCCGCGGCGAGGGCGTCAACACCTACGCCGGCAGCGGCGCGCTGGACGGTGCCATCAACCGGCTCCGCACGTCGTTGGCGACCGGCACCGAGGCTGACGGCACGTCCGCCTGCTTCACGATGCCGGCCGGCGAGCTGGACAACCCCGCCGATGTCTCCGTCACCTGCACACCCCGCACCGGTTCCGGGTCCACGGCCGGTGGCCCGAGCGTTCCGTCGGACGCGATTCTCGCCACGTCGGCCAATGCGACCGAGGGAGTGTCGCTCAATGCGGCGGCGCCCACGAGCAGCATCCCGGTCCGAGGTCCGGTCTCGGTCAACCGACGACTGCTCGTGCCGGCCGGAACGACGCTGTCGAGCAAGACCACCACGCTCCCCGCCGCCCCCGGCAGCATCAAGGCAGGCACCTGCTCGGTGACGGGCACCGCTGACCCGACCTGCGTGACACAAGCCGGCGCCACGGATCCGGCGTGGGCGGGCCCGACGACGTACCCCGCTGTCGTCCGGCTCGGGACGGTGACCTGTCAGACGCCCGTCATGCGCCTGTCGCCCGGCACCTACCTCAGCCGCGCCGAGCTGCAGAACGTGCTCAACTGCCCGACTACCGTCGTCTGGTTCCAGCCAGGCACCTACTACTTCGACTTCCGCGACGCCAACCAGGAGCTCCTGGTGGCCGCCGGCGATGTCGTGGTGGGCGGAGCCCCGAGCGGCTGGACGCCCGGGACGACACCGGCGGCCAGCGTGCCGTTTCCCACGGCGGCGCTGCCCGGCGCAAGTGCGTGCGACCGCGGGCAGACCGGCGTGAACTTCGTCTTCGGCGGCACGAGCCGGATCAATGTGGCCGCTGGCAAGGTCCAGCTGTGCGCCCTGGAGACAAGCAACACCAAGCAGAACATCGTGATGCAGGGCCTCTCAGCCCTCTCCGCGCCCCTTCCCGTGGCGGCGCCGTCGGCCGGCGGCGCCACGAACTCCACGGACGTCAGCCCCGGCACCTCGTGGACCAACCGCAGCCAGGCGGCTGCCGTGGACGGGTCGCTGGCCACCGTCACGGTTCCCGCCAGCAGCACCTCCCGGGCGTTGCGGATCGGCCCGTTCCCCACCAACCTGGTTCCCCCCGAGGCGACCGGGATCAGCGTGACCGTTCAGGTCACCAGCCGCTTGAACGGGTTCGGCACCAGCACCGTACGGCTGAACAACAAAGGCGCAACCGTGCTGACCCCCGTGTCTCTGCGCACCTGTCCGGCGGGCGGCTGCAGCGACACGGCGGCCCAGACCGACTCTGCTTCCGTGACGGGTGCCGCCGTGACGGCGGCGCTCGTCAACAGCATGTACGTGGACGTGCTCGTGGCGAGCAGCAGCTCCGGCGCCACTCTCGCAGGTGTCGACGGGGTCACCGTGAACGTCGACTTCTCCGCGCCGATCCGTCCGACCTCGGGTACGGGCACGGCCGGTCCTTACGTGACGGCAACCGCCGCGAACACCGCTGTGCTGCGGTCGAGCGGCGCGGCGACGGCGACGCTTCTGGCCCTGCACGGAACGGTGCACGTGCCACTGGCCGTCATCGATCTCGGAGTGACTGCCGTGCCGTACACGGTCATCGACCGGGGCCTGGTGGCCCGGCACGTGCGGCTGGCGATGACACCGGCGAACGCCACGGTCTACCTGATCGCGCTGCCGGTTGCTATCCCCGCACCACGCGAGATGCTGCTCGTCGCCGCGAGCGCCTCCGGTGAGCTGGCCCGGGCCGAGGTGAAGCTGCACGACCCGGCAGGCACAGCGAACGGGTCCGTCGTCGACATCGCGGCCTGGTTCGTCCGCTGACGGCCGGTCACCGGTCGTCGTCGGAGCAGATATTCGCGGAAAAGTCCCTGTCCAGGCCTCAAGTAGCCACCCGTTCGGCCGACATCTTTACCAGCGAGAAGGCTGTATGCCTCCTCACCGATGAAGGGGAAACAGATGCTCACCAAGTTCCGTGCGCGGGCTGCTGAGGAGTCCGGCTTCACGCTGGTTGAGCTCCTCATCGTCATCGCGATCCTCGGCGTCCTCGCCGGCGTGGTCGTCTTCTCAGTGGCCGGCATCACCGACAACGGCCAGACCTCCGCGTGCAAGACCGAGGCGAGCACCGTGCGTGCCGCCGAGGAGGCCTTCTACGCGAAGTCGACCGCGACGCCCAAGGTCTACACCGACGGCGCCGGTCTCGTGACCGCCAAGCTCCTCAACGCCGCCCCCACCCTGGTGACTGCGGCGTTCACCGGCTCGGGCACCACCGCTGCCTACACCGTCAAGTGGGCCAGCGCGAGTTGCGGCACCGTGGGTGCCGACGCAACCTGATCAAGTACCTGCCACAGGAAGGGCCCGCCGGTTCCACCGGCGGGCCCTTCCTCTGTCCAGTGGGCTCAGGTGTTCTCCGGGCTGGCGCTCACGCTGACGTTCGGCTTCTTGATGTCCACGTCGGCGTCTCCCCCGAAGTAGAAGAAGGCGGCGACGCCGACAGCAACGAGCAGCACGATCGCGACGAGGAAGCCGGTGATGGCGCCACCGGTCTCACGCGAC
>JAVXWK010000940.1:0-14612 GCA_032230575.1 Pseudonocardiales bacterium
TGTTCGACAAGCCGACGCGGTTCGAGTTGATCGCCCGCGACGGCATCGTCTTCTTCAACGACCCCGACGGCAACACGGCCGGGGTGCTGGACCTGTCCGGCGACACGAAGATGATCACCAAGTACACGCCGGCCGAGGACGACACCGCGACCGGGTCCGACCAGCCCGCGGTGGCCGACCAGGTGACGAAGACCGGGCAGCAGAAGCGGAACCTCGACCAGCCCACGCGAGAAGGCCTGCCGTTCCAGCCGCAGCAGCCTGCTCCCGCCGTCTCCATCGTGGTCATGCCGGGCAACAACGGTGTGGTCGGGGTCGAGTTCGAGCTGACCGCGCGGGTGCAGTCGACGGGCCACGCCGCCGCGCGGTGGTCGTTCGGCGACGGCGCCGAGTCCACCGGCGACACGGTGCGCCACCGCTGGGGGCAACCGGGCGTCTTCACGGTTCGCGCGACCGTTTCCCTCGCCAACGGGAAGCAGTTGCGCGCCGAGACCTCGATCACCGTGGACCACCCGCAGGCGCCGCCGCGCATCGCCGAGCTGACCGCGCGACCGGCCAAGCCGGTGATCGGGCAGTCGGTGCACTTCAGCGCTGAGGCCACCGGCAGCCCGCAGGCGTGGCTCTGGACCGTCTCCACGCCGGGCCGGCTCAGCCCCGAGGTCACCGCGCGGACGGCCGAGTTCGACCACTCGTTCACCACAGCGGGCACCTACACCGTCACGCTCACCACCACGTCGGCGAACGGCCGGACCGCGGAGTCCTCCAGGCAGCTCACCGTCTCGCGGGGCGCGGTCAGGATGTGGGGATTCCGGGACGACCACACCGATCTGAGGACCCCTCCCGAGGAAGCCTCGAGCGGCGTGGTCGCGGTCGCGGGCGGCGACAACTTCGCTCTGGCGTTGAAGTCGAGCGGCAAGGTGATCGCCTGGGGCAACCCCGAGAACGACCAGTTGGAGGTGCCGGCGGACGCGCTCAGCGGAGTGGTCGCCATCTCTGCCGGATGGCGGCACGGCCTGGCGCTGAAGTCGGACGGTTCCGTCCGCAGCTGGGGCCTCGCGGACAGCAACCTCCAGGTGGTTCCCCCGGACGCCTTGAGCGGGGTCACGGCGATCGCCGGCGGGACCGCGCACAGTCTGGCGTTGAAGGGCGGCAGGGTCATCGCCTGGGGCAGCAACGAGCAGCAGCAGACTGACGTACCCGCGGCAGCTCTGAGCGGTGTCAAGGCGATCGCGGCCGGCGGCACCCACAACCTGGCATTGAAGGAAGACGGCACCGTGGTCGGCTGGGGCTACAGCGCCTGGACGAACCTGGACATCCCGAACGAGGCCCGCACCGGTGTCCTCGCCATCGCCGCGGGCGACGACCGTTCCGTGGTGGTGAAAGAGGACGGCACTGTCGTCGCCTGGGGCCAGAGCTGGGAGGGCGAGCTCTCCGCACCGCCCGCGGTACCGGGCGTCGTCTCGCTGGACCTCGGCTTCCAGCACGCCTTGGTGCTGCGGGCGGACGGTTCCGTGGTGGGCTGGGGATCAAACATGAACGGTGAGTCGATTCCGCCCGACTTCGCCCAGAGCGTGCTGGCCATCGCTGCGGGTGCGGCGTACAGCCTGATCGTGACGGACGGCGGATGACCGGTCACGAGTAGCGGGACTGGGTGGCCTGGCGGAGTTCACGCCACGCCGCGGCCACCTGGTCCGGCTCTCCGCCGAACGCGCCCGCGCGGAGCAGGGGTGAGTCGGCGTTGAGGCGGGCGAGGTTGCGTTCGTAGATGACGTCGCCTGCCTGGTCGAGCCGCACGGCGAACTCCCCGAGCGACGAGAAGGCGCCGTCGTGCAGCTCCAGCAGGCTGCGCAGGAACTCGTAGTCCGCGAACGCCCACTCGAACGCGCTGCCGTCGACGACGTTGAAGAACACGCGGCTCAGCACCTGCCGCAGTTGCACGCTCAACGCCTGGTGCGGCGGCGCGCCGTCCCACGACGGGAGGGCTGCCGCGTGCCTCGGGTCGACGACGTTGCGCAGCGCCAGCACGCGCAGAGCAGGCAGTGTCCGCCCGTCCGACGTGCGGCACAGCAGGCGGTGGACGAGGTCCTCACGGCCCGACGCCACCGCGGCCACGCCGATGACGTAGACCAGCAGCAACGCCGGGTACGCGGCCGCGTTCACCCACACGTCCTGGGCGTTGCGGTCACGTGACCCGGGGCGCAGGAAGCGTTCGACCAGGCTGACCCACAGGTCGTCGTGCCGCCGGTCGCCGGACCGCACGCCGATGGCGACCAGCCGCAGCAACGGGGCCAGGTCGTGCTCGTAGCCGGTGAGCCGCTTCTCCAGCTCGGCGGGCAGCTCGTGGTCGTCCACGCGCCCGGTCGCCGGGTAACGGGAATCGGACAGCAGGTCGAGCACCGCCGCCGCCGACGCCCGGACGCGGTCGCTCACGGACTGGCCCACCGGATCGGCCAGGGCTTGGCGGAACTCGGTGACAGGGCTGCGCAACTCTCCTTCCGGGAGACGATCCGGACGCGGTGCCGGAGCGGCTTTCGCGGTGAGCAGTTCGGGGACCAGTTCGACGAGCTCGTCGACGAGCCGGGGCAGGTCGAGGTCGTCGCTGCGGTGGTGGATGCGCAGGTACTGGCAGCGGGCGACGCGCTTCAGGGCGTCCGGCAGATCGGCTTCGGTGAGCGGGGCGATGCCGTCCATCAGCACCGGGATGACGCGCAGGCCGCACTGGAAGGCCTCGGTGATCTCGCGGCGCACCCAATCGTCGGCCTTGTCCAGCCTGCGCACGCCCTCGCGGTCCACGGCGCCGGACCAGCGCGGGCCGATGAGGGCGAGCAGCACCTCGCACCGGCGCAGGCCGCTGAGGATCTCGCGGGAGAAGTCCTCGCCGAGCCGGATCGACTGGCTCGCGTAGAACACCTGGTCAGCCCCGAAGCGCGCGCTCAACTCCCGCTTGACCAGGGCAGCGGCCCATTCACCGTCTCCGGTGCGGTAGTTGACGAACACGCCAGGCATCGCCCGAACCCTCTCATAGGTGAGCTCTGGCGTGGAGATTACTTACTGCCACCGGGCTGCTCCGCACAGGGAACGGAACAACATTGGAGCGAGTGCATCGGGTGCCGATACTGTCCCGTGACGTGGAGAAACGCCTGTTCGCGCTGACGTTGGCCCTGCTCCTCGCCGTCGCCTTCCTGGTGAGCCCGGCTCGGGACGGCCAGGAGTCGTCGGGCGGGCGGACGCTGATCCGCAACGCGTCCATGGTGCTCACGATGGACCCGGCTCTCGGCACGCTCGAGGACGCCGACGTGCTGATCGACGGCGACCACATCGCGGCGGTCGGCAAGAACGTGTCCGCTTCCGGTGCCAGTGTGGTCGACGGCCGCGGCAAGATCGTGATGCCCGGCTTCGTGGACCTGCACACGCACCTGTGGCAGTCGCTGATCCGGGGTTGCGCGACGGACAAGGAGCTCAACGGGTGGCTCGGCGGCTGCGTCCTGCCGTTGCAGGGCTCACCGGTGAGCGGAGCCGACGCCTACGCGGGTGCGCGACTGTCCACACTGGACGCGATCTCCACGGGCGTGACGACGGTGACGGACTGGTCGCACGCCTTCAACCCGGACTTCGTGCGCGGCAACCTGAAGGCGTTGACGGACTCCAAGCAGCGGTTCGTGTTCGCGTTCATGGCGGGCACGGACTCGTGGATCGCCCCGGAGGTCCGCCGGGTGAAGAAGGACGTGATCGACCGCGACCCGTTGGCACACCTGCAGATCGGCACGCACCCGGCGAACTGGAACGTGGCGGGCGTCGAGGCGTCCGAGAAGCTGGCTCTGGAACTCGGCGTGCCGTTGAACGTGCACCTGCTGGAGTCACCCGCGGATCCGGCGACCGACCAGATGGGAGTGCTGCGCCGCGCCGGGGCTCTGCGTCCGGGCCTGCTGGCGAACCACGTGGTCCACGCGACCGACGCCGAGCTGGACGAGTTGGCAGCACACGACGTCCGCATCGCGCATCAGCCGTTGTCCAACATGCGCCTGGCATCCGGCATCGCCCGAGTTCCGGACATGAAGGCGCGCGACATGAAGGTCGGCCTCGGCCTCGACGGCGGCACGAACGACACGTCCGACATGTTCAACGACATGCGCGCGGCGGTGGGCCTGCAACGAGCGCAGTCCGCGGACCCCTCTCGCTACCCGACGCCCGCGGACGTGCTGCGGATGGCGACCATGGGCGGCGCGGAGGCGTTGGGGCTGGACGAGGAGATCGGCTCGCTGACGCCCGGCAAGAAGGCCGACCTGCAGGTGATCAACGCGCAGGCGCTCAACTTCGCCCCCAGGTTCGACTGGGCAAGCCAGCTCGTCTTCAACACCCAGCCGGTGAACGTGCGGTGGGTGTTCGTCAACGGGGTGGCGCTGAAGAGGGACGGCAAGCTGGTGGGCGACACCGGCCGCGTGATCGCCGACGCTCAGGCGGCCGCGGACCGCGTCCGGGCGATCTTGCCGTCGAAGTAGCGGTTCAGCACCGGCGCCAGCAGCGAACCGAACCGCGCCAGCACCTTCATGCTCAGGTCCGGGCAGATGAGGAACCGTCGTTTCTCGATCCCGGTCACGATCGCCCGCGCCACCACCGAAGCGGGCAACGGCTTGACCGTCCCGCTGATCGCGAACGTCTCGGCGGGCTTGAACCGGTTCTCCTCGGCCAGCTGAGGAGTGTCCACGTCCGGCGGGAACACCACGCCCACGTGGACTCCGTGCGGCCGCAGCTCCGCCCGCAACGACTCCATCAACCCGCGCACCGCGAACTTCGCCGGCCCGTACGCGCTGTACCCGTAGATCCCGAGCAGCGCCGTGGCCGACGACACCGCCACCACGCTGCCCTGCTTCCGCTCCACCATGCCCGGCACCACCGCCCGCATCACGTTCAGCGTGCCGAAGTAGTCGACCTCGATCATCTGCCGGAACGCGTCGTCCGGCAGCTCCAGGAACCGGCCGGGCCTGGCGAGCCCCGCGCAGCTGATCAGCACGTCGCACGGCCCGAGCTCCGCCAGCACCTTCGTGACACCCGCCACGTCCGCCACGTCGACCGCGCGGAAGTCGACCTGGGCCCCGGTGGCCCGCAGCTCCTCCGCCGCCGTCTCCAGCCGGTACTTGCCGCGTGCCAGCAACGACAGGCGCGCCCCGCGGGCCGCCAGCAGACGCGCGGTCTCCAGCCCGATGCCGCTGGACCCGCCGGTGATGATCACGTGCTTGCCGTTGAACATCGGCACAGCGTGTCCAACGCCCGGCGGCACGTCCATCCGCCAAATGCCTGTCACATTCGGGGCCGATGCAGCGATGTGATCACCGTGGCGATGTCGTTGAAGTCGAGGTCGGGCCGGTTCGTGGTCGCGGTCGTGCTGGTGGGTGCGGTCGGAGGCCTGGTGCTGGTGCTGAGGGCGTCCGCCGAGCAGCACTCGTGGGCGAGCACCGACGGCGTGGTGCAGGAGCGGCTGAAGTCGGGCAAGAGCGTCTCGGTCAAGGTCGAGTTCCCGCTCCCGGACGGCACGAAGCAGACCATGACGCTGTCCGAGAACGGCTCGGCCCACCCGCCCGGTGAGCACGTGGCGGTCCGCTACGACCTGGAGAACGGTCGCGTCGTCGACGCCGCGCTGGCCGACAACGACCAGGCGCACTGGGTGACGGGCATCATGCTGGGCGTCCTGGCGCTCGGCGCGGTGTTCGCGAACCTCATCGCCTGGACGCGCAAGTCCCATGACTAGCACTTCACCCAGTAGTTCGGTGAGGTCTGGCGGATGCTGCTGCTGGTGAACGTGTTCCACAGGCCGAGCACCTGGTTGGAGCCCAGCGCATAGGTCTGTCCATAGAGGGCATAGGCGCGGCCTGCTGTCGTATGCGCGTAGTTGCTCGCGGTCACGCACTCCGGGGTTGGTGGGGTCGTCGGGGGTTGTCCGCTGGTCATCGCCTTGACCATGTTCACGATGGCGGTCATCTGCGGTCCGGACTTGAGCGCGTACTGGGCGGACTGGTAGCCCCACCAGTCCCAGCAGCCGCGCGGGTTCCCGGTCATCGTGGTGGCCTGCGGGTAGAGCACGATCATGTTGTTGGTGTCGGCGTATTCGTTGAGATAAGCCTTGTCCATCAACGCGTTGCCGACGAGACCGTAGTACTGGTAGCAACCGTGCAACGTCACCATCAGCTTGCACGGCCCGGTCTCACACGCCCGCGGCACGTACGCGAACCCTTCCCGCCCCATGCTGGCCGCCGCCGCGTTGCCGCCGGGCACATAGCCGCTCTGGTCGAACTGCACGAGCTTGCCGGACAACGTCCCGGTGGCGGGGTTCACCTGACCGAACAGGTGGGCGAGCAGTTCCTTCACCGGGTCAGCCGGCCCGCAGTTGTTGACGTACGGGGACGACGTGGACCCGCAGCTGTTCGGGCCGATCGGGCTGACCCAGGCGTGCCCTGCCGCAGAGGTGTTGTTGTAGGCCACCCTCGCGCCGAAGTCGCGGTAGTAGGTGGCGAGGTCGTCGTTGACCGCCGGGGCGACCGTCTGGTCGGCGGTGCCGTGGAACAGCCACACCGGGTCGCCCGACAGGTTCTGCGGCGGATCGACTGTGCCCTGGGTTGCCCGGCTGCGCGTCAGCTCTTCCAGCTGCGCGGGCGTCTTGCGCTGTTGGAAGGTGTCCATGCAGGCGAACTGGGCGGTGTTCACGCTGTTCTGCGCGCAGTCGTAGGCGCCGGCCGAGAAGATGCCCGCGCCCTGGAACACGCTCGAGTACGCGACGTGCAGCTGGTTAGCCAGGAAGCCGCCGGACGACAACCCGCTGACGTAGGTGCCGGTGATGTCGTATCTGGACAGAGCTCCCGGCTGCGGCGCGGGGACCGCGGCGTTCGAGATCGACAGGGAGGTCGCGGCCACGCCGGTGGCCATCGCCAGTCCCAGCAACGCTTTCCTCAATCGCATGTGCTCGCCTCCGTCGTCGCAGGCAGGACGACACCGAGGTTAGGAGCGGGAAAAGGCCTGGACCACGTGTGCGATCACCACTTCGAACCTCCACCTGATGGTGCACCGCACCATTGGGCGATTCGGCCCGCGACGGACAGTGACTCCCGCTACGGTGAGTGCGTGCTGACAGCGTGGGGGCTGACCAAGGCGTACGAGGGACGCAGGGTCGTTGATCAGGTGGGGTTCGAGCTCCAACCAGGAACCGTGACGGCCTTCCTCGGGCCCAACGGCGCGGGCAAGTCGACAACATTGCGGATGATCACTGGACTGACCCGGCCCGACCACGGCCAGGCGACGGTCGCGGGCCGTCCGTTCACCGCGTGGCCCAACCCGTCCCACGTGGCCGGGGTGCTGCTCGACGCGGCGGCTGTCCATCCTGGACGGAGTGGGCGCGGTCATCTGCGCATGGCGGCCACGCTGGCTGGTGTGCCCGGTCGCCGGGCGGACGAGGTGCTGGAGATGCTGGGGCTGGCCGACGCGGCGACGCGCAAGATCGGCAAGTACAGCCTCGGCATGCGGCAGCGCCTGGGCATCGCGCACGCCCTGCTCACCAACCCGCCGTTGCTGGTGCTCGACGAACCCATCAACGGCCTCGACCCGGAGGGGATCCGGGCGGTGCGCACCCTGTTGCGGGGGCACGCTTCCCGGGGTGGCACGGTGTTGTTGTCCAGCCACGTTCTGTCCGAAGTGGACCAGACCGCCGACCGGGTGCTGGTGATCGGCAACGGCCGCATCGTGGCGGACGGCCCGCTGGCCAGCCTGACGACCTCGTCGCGTTCTCTGGTGCGCGCCAAGGACATGCAGCGGCTGGCCGAGGCCCTGCAGAAGGGCGGCATCGCGATCCAGCCCGCGCCGGACGGCTTCATCGCCGCGCACGCGCCGGTCGAGCGGGTCTCAGATGTCACGTTCGCCGCGGGGGTGCCGTTGCTCGGCCTGCGCGAGGAACAGATGAGCCTGGAAGACCTGTTCTTCCGCCTGACTTCGGGGAGCAGGGCATGACCCAGACCTACACGCCACCTGTCCAGCGCGCGGCCGGCCGTTCACCTTTCTGGCGGCTGGTGGCGGTCGAGGCGCGCAAGCTCGTGGGCACGCGGTCGGACAAGCTCGTGCTGGCGTTCGCCCCGATCTTCCTGGTCGGGTTGATGTTGCTGTTCACGCTGACGCAGACGAACCTGGCGAGCGCGGGCAAGCAGATCGGGCCGCTGCTGATCGCGGTCCAAATAGGACTGCTGCTGGTGTTCGCGACCGTGATCAAGCTCGTCGCGGGCGAGTGGCAGTACAAGAGCGTGCAGCCGACGTTGCTGGTGCAGCCCTCCCGCATGCGCTACTTCCTGGCGCAGGGCACGGTTCTGGCCGGCGTGTGGCTGGTGTGCACGCTGGTCACGTTCATCCTGTTCCCGGTCCTGATCAAGACCACCGCGAACGGCCTGAACCACAACTACCTGCTGGGCATGCGACCGGGCTGGGTGCTCGGCGTGACCATGCTGGCCACCGCGCTGGTGCTGCTCACCGCGTTGATCATCTCGCTGCTGGTGCCGAACACGGGCGGGGCGCTCACCGTGTTCTTCATCGTGGTGCCGATCCTGATGGTCGCTCGGCTCGCCCTGCCGGAGGTGTTCGGCCTGATCTACCCGCTCGAAGCCGCCTGGCACCTGGCCGGGCTCGGCACCGGGTGGACGCAGACCATCTGCTCACTGGTGTTGTGGTTGGCGCTGCTCGGCTTCTCGTTGTTCCGCCTGCAACGCCGGGACGCCGGCTAACGCGCCCTGCTGCCGCCGTTCTCGTCGATCAGCGGCAGCAACTTCTCCGCCGCGCTCCAGGCCGCGGGACAGAACTCCCGCATGGCCCGATCGATCGGCTGGTCGACGTCCGCGTCCTTCAACTTGATGCTTTCGTTGAAGTCCATCGACGCCTCCACCTCGAACGGCAGCTCCGACCCGGTGTCCACCGTGACCGTGCAGTACTCGTTCACCTCACCGCTGATCACCGTCGTGGCGTAGTAGCGGTCCAGCAGGATGGAGCGCTGGAAGTAGTGCCCGGCCCCGCGGTCGCCGTTCCACACGTCCACGAAGTGCCGTGCGTTCGACTTTCGCCCGGCGCCGGGGCCGAGCAGCGCGATCGACAGCTTGCCCCACTCCATCTCGGCGTTGCAGCTGCCGCCCATGCCCGTGGTCGGCTTCTTCTTGGCGCCCAGCAACGACTGCAGGTTGGACGGCAGCGTCTCGCAGGTGCTGTCGAACACCGACGGCCGCGCGAGGTTGAAGTCGAGGTTGTCGTAGGCGATCGCCTGCGGATCGAGCTGCGGGCCCGGTGAGCCCAGCGGCGGCTCCGGCGGCGCGGTGCACGCCGTAAGGGCCGCGACGGAGATCAGGAGCCAGGCAAAGCGCATGCGGATCACTGAATCACATCCGCGCTGCGCGGGTGCCGCTTTGGAGCAGTTTGCCACGACCGGGTGAAGCCGTTGAGCAGCGCGGCGCAAGGTCAGTCCGGAGTAGACGTGGGCCTTGAACCTGGTGTCGCGCACCGGAAGTCCGCCCTGGCGCCCCGTCGGCTGTCACTCGAAGCTGGCCAGAGGGCCACGGAGCATCAACACTCCTCAGCTGACGGTGACACCCTCGAGTCCGCTGCTCCGCCCGGCATCACCCTTTGCGGACACGGACTCGCGCGCCCCCTTGTTGGCGTCAGGCCCGGTCGGCCCTTGTGGTCCGGACCTGCCCGTCAAACTGCCGATCGGAGGCGGCGGCGACAGCCGGAACCCGACCGGGCTCAGCGGCAGTTGCGTCGCGAGTACGGCCACCGACGCCTGCGACTCAGCGCGCTCCACGGACACCGGCCCCACGGAGAACTTGCTGATGTACGGCCAGAGCAGGGAAAGAAGGCCCAGCAAGCCCGTCACCAGCCGAGGCGTCGGTGGCGCGCCGAACTGGTCCAGGAACGAGTTGTCGAAGCCCGCGAGCAGCAACAACCCCACACCGAGCACGCCAGACCCGCCGCGCACCAACCAGTACTTGAGCCAGCGCCGGCGAGGTTGCCACAGCATCCGCCGAAGGCGGCGCGCGTCGTGCTTGTCGTGCGGCTTGAGTTGCTTCAACGCGAAGCGGGCGTCCCTGTGCACGGACTTGTCGGCTGGAAGTCCACTTCGGGCGAGTGCGTGGGTGGCGCTGATCGCGGCGGCGACGCACCGCCGGGCCACGTGTTTGACCGTGTCGGACGGCAGCGGCTCGGATCCGACGGGCCGATCGCTGGGACGATCCGCGAGGAAGTCGGAAAGGCCGTGGTCCAGCCGCAGCACGTGGGCGTACCCAGCGGTCGCCTCGATCAGGTTCAGGTAGTGCTCCGCGCTGTCCTCGGACATCTCCTTCGCGGCAACGTAGAGGGCGTCGGCGTGCAGCAAACGGCCCGCCACGTGATTCGGCGCGAACCTCGCCACTGCTTCCGCGTCTCGCAACGCGGCCGAGACGTTCCCCGCGGCGAGCGTCGCCTGCCCGTGCAGGCAACGCCGGTCTATGTCGTGGTGACGCGCGGTAACGACCTGTCCGAGGATCTCGCAGGCCTTCGCAGGCTGAGACGCGCGCACGTACAACATTGCGCGCAACGTTTCTTCACGCCAATCACCGGAGTCGCCGATCCTGCCGAGGACCTCGCGGGCGATGTCGTCGTCGTCGACCAGGGCGGACACGTAGGCGGCCTGGGCCAGGGCCAGGTGCGCTCGTCCAGGGCGGGTCAGCAGCGGCGCGGCCTGCTTCAGCCTGGACACCAGTTCACGAGCGGAGACCTCGGCTCTCGCACGCTGCGCCGGGCTGCTTCTGACGACCATCAAATGGATCTCGACCTGGGCGAGATCCAGCACGGTGATCTGCTCATCGCTCAACTTCTGGGTGTCGCGAAGCGCGGCAAGCCGCCGCGATGCGTCAGGACTCGTCTTGGGGTCGACGGCGACGCGGTAGAGCTGCAGGGCCAGTTCGGTCTCCAAGGGAAGACCGCTCATCTCCGCGCCGAGGTCGAGGCATTGCTTGACCGCTGTCCAATGGCCCCGGTAGTCCCCGCTGTCGTAACGAACCGCCGCGAGCGCCATCAGGGCCCGGATCCGCAGGTTCCGCCGGTCGACGTCGTCCTGGGGCTCGCTCTCCGTCTGCTTCGTGGCATCGACGAGCACGCACTCGGCGGCCTCGAGCTGCCCGGTGTTGTGGAGGGCTTCCGCGTGCATCAGCTGCAACTCGGCGTCGAAGGGCCGGGACAGCTCTGCGAGCTTGGAGAGCGCGTCCTCCTACCTTCCCTCGACGACGGCCAGGATCATGAGTAACCGGGCGGCGAGCTTCGCCGTCGGGTCATCGCCGCGGCTGACGACGCGTTCCAGCGACTGCTTGGCGCCGGAGTAGTCCTCGCCGACCCACCTGATCGAGCCGGCCTGGAGAAGCAGACCAGGCGTTTCGCGGTCCCGGACGAGGTCGTCCAGCTTGCCCTTCTTGTCCTCGTACCGCCCAGCCCAGGGGCCTGCGCTGTCGAACAGGCTCCTCATCACCACAACAAGATCAAACGCGCCGTCCTCGCTGAGACCGGCCGGATCGGTGATGTCCTCCGCGATCTCCGCAGCGATGTGGAGCTCGCCGTACTCGACCATCTTCCTCGCGGCGAAGGCCAGGTCCTCGCCACTGCCGGAAATCACCTTGCGCAACCTGCTGACGACGTCGAGAGCTTGCCTTCGCCGCGGCGGGTTCGCGGCCAGGAGGATTGCCGCCCACCTCAGGTAGTCGAGTGTTCCCAGTCCGCCGACAGTGGCCGCGCGCCGATAGTGCGCCACGGCTTCGTCGCCCTCGGTGTCCCTGGCGACTTCCCGCAGCGCGTCGGGATGCCGCGCATCCAGTTCCAGCACGCGGCGATAGATCTCCAGCGCGGCGCGGCGAGCCCCGCGCATCATCTTCCGGGCGGCCTCCCTGGCAAGCGCCTCGACCGGGTCCTCACCGCCCGCCCCGGACGGCAGCGGCTCGGCGCTCATGACGTCGCCTCGACCACGACCGAATACAGCACATCGGTCAGCACGTTGCGAAGTTCGTCCATGTCCTCGCTCGGCGTGGTGGCGGTGGCGGTGTAGCCCCGTCCCTCGAGCAGCGCGTAGACCTGCAGCTGCGTGACCGGTGAGCGGCCCTCGGGTGTCCAGGTGAACTCCCTGAGCCAGGCCTCGCCGGGGACGCCGTCGATGTCGATCTGCTCGAAACCACGCTCGTCGAAACCGGGGAACTCCTTCAGCAGATCCCTTTGGACGTCGGTGTACTCCGTGATGGACATCGTCTCGGACAGCGGCTCGCTGGAGACGATCACGTTGGCTCGTCCGTCCGGGTGGAGAACCGTGTACGACTCCTTGTAGAACCAGCCCGGCGGCATCTCCAGCCGGATCGACGGCTTGGTCATCGTCGGTTCGAGGCTTGTGGACATCGCGAACCTCCTCGGCTCGGCTTGTGCCTCGTCTTCGCAGCTCGGTGGCACGCCGTTACGCCGATCCGGCGTTGCGCCGCGCGGCCGAGCGCAATTCACCGGATCGGCCTAGGCCAGGAACACGGCCCACGTCAGGAAGCTGACCGCTCCCACCGCCCACGCCCACGTCGCGATGTGCAGGCAGCGGAATTTGGCGCGGGCGATGCGAGCGAGGTCGTGCGCGGTGCGCCAGCCCTCGACGCCGGGGGGTCGCCGGACTCTGGTGAGGTACCGCTCCAGCGGCATCGAGGCGACGGACGGCCACGAGTACCGCGAGAAGCCGTGCTTGCGGGCACGAGGTCGCAGGCCCACCACGAGGGCTGCCACCGCTACCAGCACCGCGACCACGGCCACCGCGATGGCAGCCGTTCGCGCCCACGCCAGAGTCGTCGTGAGCGGGAACGCTGCCCGGATCGCGGTGCGCTGGCTCGCCAGACCGCCACCGAGGAGGGTTGTCGCCGTGGCCAGCAGACCCGCCTTGGTGTCGGCGTTGGACACCCAGGCGCTGAACTGGCCGATCGCCAGCTGCACCTCGTCGTGGTCCTGGCGTTGGCGCGCCACCGCGTCAGTCCATGTACTCGAGCGGAATGCTGGTGAACCCGTCGATCTCCGTGGGGATCTGGAGCTGTTCCGCCTTGGCCGAGGCGACCAGGGTCCGCAGCATGCTCGTGATCACCTCGGTGATCGCCTGCTTGTCGCCGGTGTGCTGGTCGGCGATGAACGCGCCCTTCGTGGCGACCTTCGCCAGCACACTACGATCGGCGGCACCGAAGCCCCACGTGATCACGTGGGGGTGCCTGCGCCAGTCCTTGGCGACCAGGTTGTGGAACGACGGCAGCCAGACCCCTTCCGCCTCGGTCGGAATGCCGTCCGTCATCAGGAACATCGCCGGGCGCAACACTCCCTTGCCGCTCGCGGTCAGCTTGGGAACGTCCTCGTCGATGCGCTTGCGCACCAGGTCGAAGGCAGCGCTGTAGCTCGTGCGCCCTGCGCAGGTGAACTGCGGGATCGCCTGCAGGTCCTGGATGTCGGTCATGTCGACGACGACCTCGGCGCTGTTGTTGAAGCTGATGATCGACATGTGCGCGAACTCCGACACGCGCGGGCTCTCCACAACGGAGTTGTAGAGGAACTCGAGCGTGTCGTTGAGCAACTGCTGGTGCTTGCCCATCGAGCCTGAGGTGTCGAACACGAGGTAGGTCGGCAAGCACTTCGTCTTCGCCACAGGCTGCGGAAGGAGGTCGGTCATTTGTGGTCCTTTGCGGTTGTTGCCGAGTCAGAAGATCGCCTGAGCGATGAACACGATGAGCCCTATGAGCAGAAACGCGGCCACCCCGATGACCACGAGGCCGAGGGCGACATCCGCGGCATTCGCGGGTTGCGGTGGCTTGGGTTGCGGTGGCTTGGGCTGCGGCGGTACGGGTTGGATCCTCGGCACGGACGGGCTCGGCTGAGCAGGCCGCGACGACGGCGGCGTGGTACGAGGGCCTGGCGTGCTGTGTGGCGTCGGCTTCGCGCCCACCTGCTTCCACCTGGCGACGTTGCCGCTGTTCGAAGGCGCCGCCGCGGACTGCGTCAGCTGTGCCAGGATCGCCGCCACCGCAGGACGGGCCTCACGGCTCCTGGCGTGCGCGGTCGTGGTGAGGATCTGACCGATCCCGGGCATGTGCGCGGCGAGGCACTTCGCCTGCGCGGCGCGGACCGCGGCGGCGGGATCGCGTTCGCCCGAAAGGCATCGCGCGATGAGCAACGCCAGCCGGTACCGGTCGGTGGTGGTGTCGATCGGCATGCCCTGCTGGAAGAGCGGATCCTCCCAGTTCGGCGTGTTCACGAACGGTCTCGTGCCGAACGCACAGGTGTCGACGTCGATCACGTAGCCGGTGAAGTCCGACGCGCTCCAGAACGCGTTGGCGTATGACCAGTCGCCGTAGACGATCTTCTGCTGCTCGAAGATCGCGGCCACGGCGGCGATGTCGCGGCACACCTTGAGACGCTGCGCGAAGGTCACCCTTGGCAGTCCTCGCTTCGCCTGCTGGCCGACGTCCATCGCGAGCCAGTCGATCGGGAGGGGCTTGTGGTCACCGGCGCGGGTGCCGAGCTTCAGCGCGAAGCTGAACTTGTCCGGTGCCCGCGGCATCAGCACTCCGACC
>JAVXWK010000433.1:0-7623 GCA_032230575.1 Pseudonocardiales bacterium
GCACGTTCGACCCGATGATCCAGGAACGCGCGGACGGGCTCGCGACGCTCGACTGGCTCGTCGAGCAGCCGTGGTCCGATGCGATCGTGCTGTACGGGCTGAGCTACCTGGGGCACGTGCAGTGGGCCGTCGCCGATCAGCTGCCGCCGCAGGTCAAGGCGATGATTCCGGTGGTGACGGAGTCCGCGCTGACGCTGGAGTTCCTGCGTTCCGACGGCATGTCGCTGGAGACGCCGTTCGGGTGGGGCGTGCTGGTCGGCATCCAGGAGCGTCCGCTGGCGAGGCTGCGCCAAGCCGGTCAGGGCAAGAAGACGGCGCGAGCGCTGAGCACGCTTCCGTTGCGGGATGCCGACATCGCCGCGTTCGGCGAACGTTCCACCTACATCCAGGACATCCTCGCCCACGACGCCGATTCTGAGCGCTGGGAGGGATTCGACCACAGTGCGCGGGTCGCCGACGTCACCGTGCCGGTCAGCTCGATCGGCGGCTGGTACGACATCTTCCTGCCCGGCCAGCTGCGTGACTTCCAGGTGCTGCAGGAGAAAGGACGTCCCGCCCGGTTGACGATCGGGCCGTGGACGCACGCGCAGTTCAACTCCACCCCGATCGACGAGGCCGTGTCGTTCGGTCTCGCCCACGCTCGCGGCACGCAGCCACCGGACCGCGCACCCGTCCGGTTGTACGTGATGGGAGAGAACGCCTGGCGTGACTTCTCGTCGTGGCCACCGCCGGGTTACGAGCCACGACGCTTCCACCTCACTGCTGGAGGCGGGCTGGGTCCGGAGGCCGGCGAGTCCTCAGTGGACTCCTACCGCTACGACCCCGCTGATCCCACGCCGGCGGCCGGTGGTGTGCGGATGGTCCACGACTGCGGGCGCGTCGACAACACCGCGCTGGAAGCCCGGGCGGACGTGCTCACCTACACCACGCCCGTTCTCGGCGAGGACGTCGAGGTGATCGGCGAGGTGAGCGCGGAGATCTGGTTCTCGTCCAGCCTGCCGCACGCCGACGTGTTCGTGCGGCTCTGCGACGTCGATCCGGAGGGCCGGTCGTGGAACGTGTGCGACGGCCTGGTGAGTCTGACCGGAGCCGAGGAGGTGCGGCGCGCCGACGTGAGGTTGTGGCCGACGGCGTACCGGTTCCGGCGCGGGCACCGCATCCGCGTGCAGGTGTCGA
Organism: Pseudonocardiales bacterium; assembly: GCA_032230575.1. Classification (GTDB taxonomy): domain Bacteria; phylum Actinomycetota; class Actinomycetes; order Mycobacteriales; family Pseudonocardiaceae; genus Lentzea. Next base: position 1,177 of record JAVXWK010000433.1, read on the forward strand.
GCGGCGCTTTCCCGCGCTATGCCCGCAATCCGGGCACCGGGGAGTCGCGCGCCACCGCCACGACGTTGCTCGCGGCCGACCAGACTGTCCACATCGGACCAGCCCGGCCGTCCGCGATCACGCTTCCGGTCCGCTGAACGTCAGAGGACGCGGACGGAGACCGCCTGCGGTCCCTTGGCTCCCTGGCCGATCTCGAACTCGACCGGCTGGTTGTCCGGGATGCCCTGGTGGTCGTAGCCGGCGATCTCGGACTGGTGCACGAACAGGTCCGCGCCACCGCCTTCCGGCGCGATGAAGCCGAACCCCTTGGTGCCGTTGAACCACTTCACGGTGCCCTGAGTCATTCGCGTGCTCCTAGCGTCGGCTGGGCGGAGAGACCGAGCATCAGGAGAAGTTCCCTGCAGTCGCTCGCGTCATGGGCGCGTTCTGCCACTCTGCGGGCTGCCGCGTGCTGTTGGACGGCTTCTGCCCGCTCAGCGGCCATGCGCGCGTCGGCGAAGTCGAGCGCCGCACGGCGGATGGGGCGAGATGTGTCGAGTGATGTCATCGGGGCATCAGCCGCACCGATGACCGTCGAACGTCGGCCTGCGAGGAATCGGATGGAACGAGGTAGAGCTGATGATCCGGCAGCAAGCCGGTGCTCCTGTCTTCGGCCGGATGACCACCGCGCCGAACTGGATCGGGGGACCGCGACGGCGGGCTGCCGACAACTCCGAACCCCGACGGCCCGACTGTACAGCAGAGATGCGTCTGACCCGGTGCACAGTACTGTCTGTGCATGTCCGAAGAGCAGGGCGGCCCGGCGGTCGTCCCCACACTGTCCGAGTGGCGCAAGGCTCGCGAGGAGACCGAGCGGCACCTGGCCACCGGCGCCACACCGCCCGTCAGCGGGGAGTGGGTGCAACGGCTCGCCGACCTGCTGACCACGGAACGGTCCTGGCAGGACCAGTACACCGAACTGCTCGCGCTGGGCAGGGGCGGTCAGTTCCCGTCGTCCAACCGCTGACGGGTCAGGGGCCTTTGCCCTTCCCGTTTCCCTTGCCCTTGCCGGGCTTCCCCTTGCCGCTGGTGTCCTCCTGCTGAACCGGCGGCTGCACGGTGGCCGGGACGACAGGCTGCTCCACGACGGGCACCGGCGTCCGCGCCACGGTCTGGGGTTGCGTCGTGGTGGGAGCGGGCGGCGCGGACTCCGCCGGGGCGGCGCGGTTCTGCACGACGAGTCCCGTGCCGACAGCGGCCACCAGCACCGCGGCCGACGCGACGGCGAGCAGGCCGCGTGAGCGCCGTGGAAGCGGTTCGACGCGCGTCGGCGGGCCCGAGCCGAGCAGAGTGGTGGCGCACTCGCTCGCGGACGGCCGGCGAGCCGGGGTCAGCGAGGTCATCAGCGACAGGAGCCGCGTGAGGTCGAACGGCAGGTCGTCCGGGATCACCGGAGGGCGGTGCAGCCGGGCGACGGCCGCCTCGATCTCCGCGCCCTCGTACTCGCGGTGACCGGTCAGGCACTCCAGCAGCACCAGACCCAGCGCGTACACGTCGACCGCCGAGGTGATCTCCGCGCCGCGCACCTGCTCCGGCGACAGGTAGGCCGCGGTGCCGACGACCTGGTCGGCCCGCGTGAGCCGGGCACCGTCCGCCAGGCGCGCGAGGCCGAAGTCGGCCAGTCGCGGAACGCCGTCGTCGTCCAGCAGGATGTTGGAAGGCTTGACGTCACGGTGGATGAAGCCGTGACCGTGCACATGCGACAGTGCGTCGGCCAGTGCGGCCCCCAGCCGTCGTACGTCGTCGACGTCCATCGGCCCGTGCGCGATGCGGTCGCGCAACGTGCGGCCCTCGACCAGTTCCAGCACCATGAACGGTGTTTCGCCGGACGCGTCGGCGTCATATACGGCCACCAGGCCGGGATGCGACAGCGACGCGAGCGCACGGATCTCGTTGTCGAACCTGCGCACGTCCACCGCGTCCCGGCAGGACCGGAACAGCTTGATCGCGACATCCCGTGCCAGCACGGTGTCACGAGCCCGGCGCACCTCGGCCACACCACCCGTGCCCAGCAGCTCGCCGAGCCGATACCGGTCGGCGAGAAGTTGTCTGTCCGGCATGGCAAGGGGTTCCCGCCGGACAGACACCCCAACCCTCAGTCGGCGACGGCGAACGCGGCTTCGAGCGGCGGCAGCACCGCACGTGCGTCCGCGCCCGCGAACCACATGCCGACCACGAACGCCGACATCGCCTCCAGGTAGCGGGCCCGGTTCAGTCCACCCGCGCGGACGGGCTCGGCTTTCAGGTCGCGGACCAGTTCCTCGACCTGGGCGAGCGCCTCCGCGTCGTCACCGCACAACGGAACAGCCAGCCGCCGTCCCTCGAACACCCGCTCGCTCCCCTGCCACACCTCAGCCGCGCACAGGTTGAACGCCTTCACGACCCGTGCTCCCGGCGCGAGCCTCGCGATGCGTTCGGCCACGGCGTCCTCGCCGAGCATCATGTCGCCATCGTCCGGCTCGAAGGCGTTCGTGCAGTCGATCACCGTCTTGCCGTCCAAGTTCGCCTGGGACATCACGTCCGTCAGCGCCGACACCGGCACCGCCAGCAATGTGACGTCGCCGAACTCCACCGTCTCACCGATCTCGCCGCGCTTGCCGTACCTGATCTCGTGGCCTGCCGCAGCCCAGCCGTCGCCCAGTGCCCGTGCCATCTGCCCGGCACCGATGATTCCGATTCGCATGCCGCCGACGTTAGGAAGTTCGAAAGGCACCCGCGGGTGCGCAACGGCGCTGGCAGGCTGGACGCCGTGACGATCGAACCGGGTGACCTGGGCCCGTACGGCGACTTCGAGGCCGACTGCCCGGCCAGGCTGGCGGTCGACCTGTTCGGCAACTCGTGGCTGACGGTGATCGTCTACACGCTGCGAGACGGTCCGATGCGCCCCGGCGACCTGCGGGCCACGATCGGCCACATCAGCCAGAAGATGCTCACGCAGACGTTGCGCCGCATGGAGAACATGGCGCTCGTGGAACGCCGCCGGTACGCCGAGGCGCCGCCGCGCGTCGAGTACTCGCTGACCGGTGCCGGGCGCGACCTGCTGGTGCCGATCTTCGCTTTGGGTGCGTGGGCCGACGAACACGGCGACACGGTCCGCAATGCGATGCTCGGCGAAATTTAAATGGCCCCTAGCTCGGTTGATCACCCCGTGGTTAATGTCGGATCGCACCGACAAGCCCTATCTACCCACGAGGTGAACAAAAGTGCGTGCTATTTCGACGTTCGTGCTGACGGCTACCGCGATTCTGGCCACCGCGCTGCCGGCCGCGGCCGCTCAGGTCGACGCCGCCGTCGCCATTCAGCAGCAGGGACGACTGGAGGCGCGCGGAGCCGCGGTGACCGTGCCGACGCGGGTGATGTGCCAGAACGGCGCTACCGGGTCGTTGTGGGTCCAGGTCACCCAGAACGTGCGGGGTGAGCTCGCGATCGGCGAGAAGTACACGCCGAACGTTCCGTGCACCGGCGAATTCCACAAAGTCGACGTGACCGTGGTGTCGCGCACGAAAGCGTTCCGGCAGGGCGTCGCATTCACGTCTGCCAGCTTGAACGTCTACCTGCCGCCCGACAATTCGAGCACGATCGAGGAAGAACGCGAAATGATGCTGGTGCGATGACCCGCAACGTTGGGCGTCAATTCCACGCTCAGTAGGACGCATCGCGGCACCGCCCCCGCGCCCCCATACGTCGAGTATGAGAGCGCGGGGGCGGCACCACGCTGCGTCCGCCTGACCGCGGAATCGCCGGCAACGTTGCGGGCCATCGCACCAGTGCGATAACTCAAACTCACCGCTTGGCGGCACTGGACGCGCGGACCACGAGCTCCGGCTGGAACTTCACGTGCCGGTGTTCGTGGTCCGGCTCGTTCTCGGCCAGCAGCAGGCTCGCGGCGGTGCGGCCCAGCTGGTCGCGCGGCTGGCGCACCGACGTCAGCGGCACGGCTGCCGCCGCGGCGAACTCGATGTCGTCGTAACCCACCACGGCCAGGTCGTCCGGCACCTTCAACCCCTGCTGCGTCATCGACTGCAGCAGGCCGAGCGCGAGCAGGTCGTTGGCGCAGAACGCCGCCGTTGGACGACGTGACGACGGCAGGCCGACGAGCCGCTCCCCCGCGCCGCGGCCTTCCGCCACCTGCAGGCCCTTGGTCTCCAGCAGCGTGAGCGCGTCCTGAGGCAGGCCTGCGTTCGTGAGCGCCCGCGTCGCGCCCTCGTACCGATCACGCACCTGCTGGATCGAGAGCGGGCCGCCGACCATTGCGATGCGCGTGTGGCCGTTCTCGATCAGATGGGTCACCGCGAGCTCGCCGCCGAGCACGTCGTCGACCGCGACCGAGCAGTGCGTTCCGTCCGTCGACTCGCGGTCGACCAGCACCACGGGGGTGCCGCGTTCGGCGATCCGCGCGCTCTCGCCGTCGACCGGGGTGACGAGGATGCCCTCGACGCGCTGTTCGTCCAGCAGCTCCAGGTACTCGCGCTCACGGCCGGCGTCCGACGCGCTGTTGCACAGGAACAGCGCGAACCCCGCCTCCCGCGCCGCGTCCTCCACGCCACGGGCCACGTCGGTGAAGAACGGGTTCGCCGCGTCGAGCACGACGTAGGCAATGACTCGGCTACGACCGGCGCGCAGCTGGCGTGCGGACTCGTTGCGCACGAAGCCGAGCTCCTCGATCGCGGCCAGCACCCGCTGCCGCGTCGCCGGGGCGACGACGTCCGGCCGGTTCAGCACGTTCGAGACGGTCGCGTTCGACACGCCGGCGTGCTGCGCGACGTCGCGGATGCCCACTGACGGCTTCACCGGCGGCTCCTCTGGTCCTGGTCGCTGCTTCGCGGACTCCGGCGAGTTCACCCGGAAGCCGAACTCGCCTTTGTTGAAACGTGACAACGAATCGTACCTCGCGTCCCTTGACATGTGGGCGCGACGCACCCAGAGTGCACGTAACCCAGTCGTTAAAACGTTTCAACATCGAGGAGACGGACGTGGACCGACCTCCCGTGGTGGCACTGGACGAGGTGAGCAAGTCCTTCGGCGCCGTCCGCGCGTTGTCCGGGGTGTCGCTGCGACTGCTGCCCGGCGAGGCCCACGCGCTGCTCGGGGAGAACGGGGCGGGCAAGTCGACGCTGATCAAGACACTGGCGGGGGTGCACCGACCGGACGCGGGCCGGGTGCTCGTCGACGGTTCTCCGCAGCGGTTCTCCAGTCCCGCCGACGCGCTGGCCGCGGGCATCGCGATCATCTACCAGGAGCCGACGCTGTTCGGCGACCTGTCGGTGGCCGAGAACGTCTTCATGGGCCGCCAGCCGCTCGGGTTCGGCCGTCGCATCGACGTGGCTCGGATGCACGCCCGCACCTCGGAGTTGTTCTCCCGCTTGGGTGTCCGGCTCGATCCGGCCCGTCCGGCACGCGGACTGTCCATTGCGGACCAGCAGCTCGTCGAGATTGCCAAGGCGTTGTCGTTCGACGCCCGCGTGATCGTGATGGACGAGCCGACCGCCGCGTTGTCCGCGCACGAGGTCCAACGGCTTTTCGGTGTGGTGCGGGCGTTGCGGGACCAGGACGCGGCTGTGCTGTTCGTGTCGCACCGGCTCAACGAGGTGTTCGAACTGTGCCAGCGGGCCACGGTGCTGCGCGACGGCGAGTTCGTCTGGTCCGGGGAACTGTCCGGCGAGACGCCGGACTCCTTGGTGCGCCGCATGGTCGGCCGCGAGCTGTCGCAGCTCTTCCCCAAGGAGGACACGAGCGCGGGCGACGTGCTGCTGTCGGTGCGACGGCTGACCCGCGAGGGTGTGTTCACGGACGTGTCGTTCGACGTCCGCGCGGGCGAGATCGTGGCTCTCTCGGGCCTGGTCGGAGCAGGACGCAGCGAGGTCGCACGGGCGGTGTTCGGCATCGACCGGCCCGACGGCGGCGTGGTGAACGTGCGCGGCCGGAAGCTCAAGTACGGCTCCCCCACCGCCGCGATGGCCGCGGGGATCGGGTTCGTGCCGGAGGACCGGCGCCAGCAGGGCCTTGTCATGGACGCGTCGATCGAACGCAACACCGCGCTCGCGTCGCTGGGGCGGCTGTCGACGTTCGGGTTGCTGCGCAGGAGAAGTGAACGTGCGCTTGCCCAGGACTGGGCGGTGAAGCTGCGGCTGAAGTTCGCGCGGCTCAGCGACCCTGTCGGAGTGCTCTCCGGCGGCAACCAGCAGAAGGTCGTGCTGGCGAAGTGGCTGGCGCGCAAGCCGTCCGTGCTGATCGTGGACGAGCCGACCCGCGGAATCGATGTCGGAACAAAAGCCGAGGTGCACAGGCTGTTGTCGGAGCTGGCCGGGCAGGGTGTGGCGGTGCTGATGATCTCGTCGGAGCTGCCGGAGGTGCTCGGGATGGCCGACCGCGTGCTCGTCATGCACGAAGGCAGGTTGGTCGAGGAGC
>JAVXWK010000944.1:0-11902 GCA_032230575.1 Pseudonocardiales bacterium
GAACTGCTCGCCGGACAACGCTTCCGCGACCGCGCGCCACTCCTCCTCGGGGAACCCCGCGCCGTAGCTCCACGTCAGCGCCGTCAGCAACGCACGCGCTGCCGGCACCTTCGCGAGCTCACGGTCGAACGCCGCGTCCAGCGAGAGTTTCAGGTCTGCCCTGATCTCCGGGCCGCCGTCCGCGAGCACCTGGTCGGTGATCATCCACGCGGTCAGGAACGGCAGCTTCGCCAGCTCGTCCACAGTGGACTGCGGGGCTTTCGGCCCGAGCCTCGCCAGCACGTACTCGCGGACGTCGGTCTCGTTGTCGGCCTGGTCGAGGTTGAGCGTCTCCACCGATGACAGCTCGGTCAGCAGCGGCGCACCACCCGCGACCCGGTGCGCCTGCCGGGTCGAGACGATCACGACCGCGTAGCTCGCGAGCTTGGTGAGCAGCGAGGTGGCGATCGAGAACGACTCACCGCGCGCCTCGTCCAGGCCGTCGATCACGAGCACGGGTGGTTTCGTGAGGGTGCTTATGACGCCGACGAGTTCCGCGGCTCCTCGCCGTGGCCCGTCGGGTTCGGGAATCAGGCCCTTGCCGACCAGCTGGCGGCTGAGCAGGTCGGCCACGCGGTCGGCGTCCATCGCGCGGGCGTGCACGGCCGCGTCGACCGAGTCCGGGCCGGGGTCGGCGTGCCGGAACGACGGTCCCGTGGTGAGCAGCAGGTCGCGTTCGGCTCCGTTGGACAGGCTCACGACCCGGCCGACCACCGCGGACTTGCCAGTGCCCGGCGACCCGGTGACCACGCGCAGACCCGGAATCCCGCACTTCACCCAGCTCACGACCTTGTCGACCTGGGTGGTGCGGCCGGTGAACCACGACCGGTTGTCCGTCGAGTCGCCGCCTCTTGCGGCGAGCAGAAGGTGCTTCACGACCGTGTTCGCGGCGTAGAGAGGGTTGGGCAGCATCGGCTGTGCGGAGCCGTACTGCATGAAGCGCGGCCTCTGGATGTCGCTGTCCCACGCGTTGAGGAGTGCTGTGCCGACCGCGCCACCGTCCACAAGCGCGGTGCGGTCGCTCCAGCGCCGTGCGTCCTCGTCAGCGGTGGGACCGGCTCGTAGGAGCTTTCTCAGCTGGCCGCCGAAGAGGCCGTCTCTGGCCGTTTCCACGCTTGAGCACGACACCAGCACGCCTGCCCAGTGGACCTGGCCCGCCAGCAGCTCCTCCTGGATGTCCGCGATCGTGCGGACGGCCTCGTCGAGCTGAGTTCCCGAGTAGCAGGCGTCGATGATGATGAGCACCTGGTGCGCGCCCGACGCGGCACACCACAGCGCGAAGTCGTGCAGCGTGATGCCGTCGCCGGTTTCGTCGTTGTCCCTGGCCAGCAGCCTGAGATTGCGCGCGACCGGGATCGCGTGACCGCTCCACAACGCCACCAGCGCGCCGCCGTCCTGCGGATTTCTGCGGAGCGCCTTCATGTGGTCGCGGATCTCGGCCTCGGTCGGGTCGGCCAGGGGCTCGCCCTCGTAGCCCTTGAGGAGGGCGCGCAGCTCCCGCACGTCGCTCACGGCGTGCTGCAGCGGCTGCACCAGCTCGTAGGAGCCGACGCCGATGCCGACGAACCTGCCTCTGACCCTTTCCTGCATGTGGCACTACCCCCTGTCCGGACGTCGTTCCTGGACAGGCGGCGTTACGCCGGTTAACTCACACGGACGAATCGCGCTCGGGGAGAGGAGCCGCGGACGAGGCGCGCTCAGTCGACTCGCGCGGTGCCGGAGCCCCCTGAGGCAGCTCGCCCGCGGGACCGTCCGCCGGTGTGACAGCGGGTTGGTCCGCGGGTTTCTGCGCCGGCTTGTCCGTGAGCGTGTTCTTCTCGAGGAACCGCAGCAGCTCCACCGGGAACGGGAGGACCAGCGTCGAGTTCTTCTCCGCCGCCACCTCCACGATGGTCTGCAGGAGCCGCAGCTGCAGCGCCGCCGGTGTCGCCTCCATCGTCCCGGCCGCCTCGGAGAGCTTCTTGGACGCCTGAAGTTCGCCGTCCGCGGTGATGACGCGCGCGCGGCGTTCGCGTTCGGCTTCCGCCTGGCGGGACATCGAGCGCTTCATGCTCTCCGGCAGCGCCACGTCCTTGATCTCGACGCGGTCGATGTCGATGCCCCAGGCCAGGGCCGGGGTGTCGATCATCAGTTCCAGGCCCTGGTTGAGGTGCTCGCGGTTGGACAGCAGGTCGTCCAGCTCGCTCTTGCCGATGATGGAGCGAAGGGAGGTCTGGGCCACCTGCAGCATGGCGAAGCGGTAGTCCTCCACGTTGATGACGGCCTTCGCCGGGTCCTGCACCTTGAAGTACACGACGGCGTCCACGCGCACGGTGACGTTGTCGCGGGTGATGCCGTCCTGAGCGGGCACGGGCAGGGTGACGATCTGCAGGTTGACCTTCCGGAGCTGGTCGACTCCGGGGATCAGCATCGTCAGCCCTGGCCCGCGCACGCCCTGCAGGAGCTTGCCGAACCGGAACACCAGTCCCTGCTCGAACTGCTTGATCACTCTGGCGCTCATCGCGAGGCCCAGGCCTCCGACCGCGACCAGTCCCCCGAGGATTTCGATGATCATGAGACCCCGCCCTTCACCGGCGAATGCCCTTGATCTCCAACGGTACGCCTCGGGACCGACAATTACGCGCAGCTCAGGACCGGGTTCGCCCAGTCGGCGTGATCGTGGGCGTTGCCGTCACCTCCGTCTGTGATCCGGAACGTCACGACCGTTGCCCCACTCGTGTCGACGGAGAGGGGCAGCGCCGCGCTTTGTCCTGTCAGCACAGGGCTTTGGTAGACGGACCGGCCGTCGCTCAGCACCTCGAACCGGACGGTGCCGGCGCCTCCTGTCTCGTCGTCGACACCGACCGTGGCGGTCAGCCGGGAGCACTTGCCGCCCGCGTAGACCTCGAACTCGGAGTCCGCGTGCGCGCCGACGCCCTGGGAGAAGGTGGAGCCCCGGATGCTCATCGGGATGCCGTCACCGCCGGCGTTCTCGCCGTTGCTGCGGTCGCGTTCGAGCGGGCCCCAGCCGTTGCGCTCGCTGAGGAACGGCAAGGCGGACACCGCGGTTTCGCCGGTCGGTGCGGGCGGGGTCGCGGTGAAGTCCTTGGTCAGCTGAGTGGTCGCCTTGCCCGACGAGACCTCGACGAACACCGGGCGGCTGCCGGTCTCGCCGCCGTCGCGCTTGATCGTCACCTTCGCGGAGCCACTGGTGAGATCGACGGACGCGGGCGAAACGGACCAGTTCTCCGGAGCGGTGAGCCTGGCGGTGGTTTTTCCGGGACACGGCTCGGTCACCACCAGTTCGGCCTCGACCTGCTCGCCCGGTTCCAGTGCGGTGTCAGCGGCTTTCAGCTCGACCGACGGCGCACAGGTGACCTGCCGGCCGAGCTTGCCCGTCGCGGCCTCGGCGGGTGTGAGCGGGCGCAGCAGCACGGAGTACGCGTACTCGTTGCCCGCCTCCACCTGGTACTGCGGCAACGGCTCGTGGAACGTCTCGCTCACGCCGGTGACGCGGTGGGCGGCGTGCAGGGTGGTCCAGCCGTCGTTCTTCTTGAGCGCGAACGGGTAGGGCGCCCGGTCGAGGTCGTCGTACTGCGAGACCCGGACGTCCAGATCGCCCGCGACGAGCAGGCCGGCGCGGCCGTTGGACAGCGTCGCCCAGCGCGTGTCCGCGTGGTTGCCGAAGTCCTGCGGCTTGTAGTAGTCGTTGAACTCGCGGTCCACAGTGGACTGGTAGACGCCGACCGGGTTGCCGGACTTGCGGTCGTCGTAGTTCTCGCCAGGACCGCGGCCGTACCAGGAGAACTTCTGGTACTCGGAGGGGACCTTGAGCGTGAAGCCGATGCCGGGCAGGTAGGACAGGTCGCGCATCTTGTCGCGAGCCGCGACCCGGTGGCCCACGCGGATCTCGCCGTCACCGGTGATCCGGTAGGTGAAGGTCTGGCCGAACGACGCGTCCGCGACCGCCTGAGCGGTGGATCGAGCCGTGATGACCGTGTCCGGGCCGTCCGGGGTGACCGTGACGCTCGACGGCGTGGTCTGGAGGCGGTCGAGGCCGTCGCGGTACCAGGAGCCGTCCTCGCTCATGAACTCGTTGGACAGCGGTGCTCGCCACGCGTCCAGCTCCGGACCGGTCTTCAGCAGTTCGGTGCCGCGCACGCGCATCGACGTGAGCGTGCCTGACTTCTTGCTGACGACGTACCGGAAGTCCTTGCCGGACACCACGATCTCGTTGTCGTTCTCCACCGTGGCCAGCTCGCCTGGCGCACCAGGAGCGTGCAGACCGGCGATCTGCGTGCCGCCCAGCGGGAACTGGGCGATGCCGACGTCGTTGCCCCGGCGGTCGGTGGCGCGGACGGTCAGCCAGCGTTCGGTGCGAGCCTTGAAGTCCGGCAACGCAAGCGTTCCCGGCTTGAGTGTGCCGCGGTGCTGGGCGATCGTGCGGCCGTTGTCCTGGACCTGCCAGCGCAGCTCCAGGTCGTCGGTGCCGGTGAACTGACGCTCGCTGGCGATCGTGAGCTTGTCGTCCTGGAAGGAGAAGCGGATGGGGGAGTGGACCGCCATCAGCTCGGCGGTCTCCGGCTGAGGCCTGCGATCCGCCCACACCACGCCGTCGACGCCACCGGTTCCGGAGCCGTAGGACTCCTTGCGGCCCTTGTCCTCGAGCGTCTCGAAGTCGAGCGCCAGCACGGCGGTCTTGGCGGGGTCCGCGGCGAGTTCGGCGTCGGTCAGCGCCCGGTGGTAGACGCGGACCTGGTCGATCGTGCCGTGCGCCATGCGGGTCGTGGCGTTCTCCTGCATGGTCTCGGCGTTGCGGCCGATGTTGACCGGCCAGTGCGACCGGTCGATCGAGCCGGTGAACGCCGTCGAGCCGACCTCGCGGCCGTCGATCAGCAGCCGAAGCCGGGAGCCGTCGAACGTGCCCGTGACGCGGTGCCAGTTGTCGTAGAAGTCAGCGGGAACCTGGGCCTCGACAGTGCGCCACGTACCGCTGTGGATGAAGAACTGCAACGTGGTGCGGTTGGCCATCTTCAGCGCGTACTGGTGGTCGCCCTTCGAGATGACCGTGAAGTCACCGGTCCACTCGGCGGGCTTGACCTGGGCGTCCAGCGTCAGGCCGTTCGACACGTCGTCGAGCTTGCGGTCGCGGTAGACCTCTACGAAGTCGTCGAGTCCGCTGAGCTGCAACGCTTTGCCGTGCGGTCCGTCCACCTGGGACGGTTTGCCGCTCAACCAGGTCAGGATCCCGCCGGCCTCGTCAGGGGTCGTGAACAACGGCAGCGCGATGTTCTGCTCGGCCCAGTCCCAGATGAAGCCGCCCTGCACCTGCGGATAGGCGCGCACGACGTCCCAGAACTCCTTGAAGTTGCCGAGACTGTTGCCCATCGCGTGCGCGTACTCGCCCATGATGATCGGCTTGGTGGTCGTCTTCGCCTTGGCTTCGAGACTCGCGGGCGACGGGTAGCGCGGGCCCCAGACGTCCGCGTACGGCGCGTCACCGTCCGGAGAGTTCGGCTGGTGGTACAGCGGCCGGGTGTCGTTCTTGCGCGCGTACTCGGCCATCGCGTAGTGCGCCTTGCCGAGCCCCGCCTCGTTGCCGGTGTCCCACATGATCACGCTGGGGTGGTTCTTGTCGCGCTGCATCAACGCCACGAACCGGTCGTGGAACGCGTCCTGCCACTCCGGCCGCTCGGCCAGGCAGTTGTTCGGGCAGCCGTCGTGGTGGTGGGTCTCGATGTCCACCTCATCGGCGATCATCAGGCCGTTGTGGTCGGCCAGCTCGTAGAAGTACGGGTCGCTCGGGTAGTGCGACGTGCGGACGGCGTTGATGTTGAACCGCTTCATCAGCTCGACGTCTTTTTCCTGGTCAGCGCGGGTGACGTACCTGCTGCCGTGAGTGGACGTCTCGGCTCGGTTCGTGCCGCGGAACAGCACCCGTTTGCCGTTGATCTTGAGCTGCTTGTCGATGATCTCGATCTTGCGGAACCCGACCGGCTGCCTGCCGGTCTGGATCACACGGCCGTCCTTGACCAGTTCGATCCGCAGCTCGTAGACGTTCGGCGTCTCGTCGGTCCACTTCAGCGGGTCGCTGACCTTGCCCTCCCGAACGGCGACCTCGCGGCCCTGCGGATCGAACAGCCTGGTGCGGACGGTGTGGCCGTCGGCAGGCCCGCCGATCTTGACGTCGGCGCTCAGCGTGGCGTCGCGGTACCGGGCGTCGAGGTCGGTCTTGATCGTGACGTCGGCCAGATACGTCTTCGGCGTCGAGTACAGCCAGACCTCGCGGAAGATGCCGGAGAACCGCCACTGGTCGTAGTCCTCCAGGTGGGAGCCGGAGCCCCAGCGGTGGACCTGGACCTTCAGGGTGTTGCGGCCGGCCTTGAGCTTGCTGGTGATGTCGAACTCGGCAGGGGTGTAGCCGCCCTGGTCGTAGCCGACGTACGTACCGTTGACCCACACCAGATAACCGCTGGTCACGCCCTCGAACCGGAGCAGCGTGCGGTCCCAGCTCGCAGGCAGGTCGAACTGCTTCTCGTAGACGCCGGTGGGGTTGACGTCGCGCGGGATCGCCGGCGGGGCGTCCGGGTACATCTCGGTGGGGATGTTGCGGAACACCGGGTGGTCGAGGAAGTCGGTCTGCCAGGTGTGCGGCACCTGGACCGTGCGCCAGCCATCTGGCGTGTCTCTGACGTCCTCGGGCTTGTCGAACATCCGGATGCGCCAGTCGCCGTTGAGGCTGAGACGGCGCTCGGGCAACAGATCCGGGTGAGGGGGTTCCTGGTTCTCACCCGTCATGCGCGGGTTCTCCAGGTACGCCAAGGCGTTCGGCGGGTCGGCCTGGGCAACGGCAGGGGAGATCGACAGGGCGATCAACGTGGCCACAACGACACGAAGCATGCCCTTGGACGGTAGGGACGCGATGACAACGTCGTCAACGAATGTCCGATCTTTCTGTCCTGACCCGTTCGGGGTGGTGGTCCCAACAGCCGGAAAGTGCACTCCACCCGGCGGCACGCGTTAGTGTCGGATGCATGCAGACCTGGTCATCCATTCCTGTGCCGCGGGTTCCGGGGGACCCCCGCCCGCTGCGGCTGTTCGACACGGCTACGGGCGAGGTTCGCCCCACGGCTCCAGGAGACACCGCCAGGTTGTACGTCTGCGGCATCACGCCGTACGACGCGACGCACCTCGGCCACGCCGCCACCTATCTGGCCTTCGACCTCGTGCACCGCGTCTGGCTCGACAACGGCCACAACGTGCACTACGTCCAGAACGTCACCGATGTCGACGACCCGCTGCTCGAGCGGGCGATCCGCGACCAGGACGACTGGGTCGTCCTCGCGATGCGCGAGACCGCGCTGTTCCGCGAGGACATGGAGGCCCTGCGCGTCCTGCCGCCCCAGGACTACGTGGGCATCGTCGAGGCGATCCCGGAGATCGTCGAGGTCGTCGCCAAGCTGGTCGCCGACGGTCACGCCTACCGGGTGGACGACGCCGAGTACCCGGACATCTACTTCGAGCACAACGCCACCGGCCGGTTCGGCTACGAGTCGAACTACTCCGAGGACGAGATGCTCAAGCTCTTCGCCGAACGCGGCGGCGACCCCGACCGTCCCGGCAAGCGCCACCCGCTCGACGCGCTGCTGTGGCGGATGAAGCGGCCGGGCGAGCCGTCGTGGCAGTCGGAGCTCGGCGAGGGCCGCCCCGGCTGGCACATCGAGTGCAGCGCCATCGCCCACAACCGCCTCGGCATCGGCTTCGACGTCCAGGGCGGCGGCTCCGACCTGATCTACCCGCACCACGAGTACTCGGCCGCCCACGCCGAGGCCCAGACCGGCCAGCACCCGTTCGCCCGCCACTACGTGCACGCGGGCATGATCGGCCTCGACGGCGAGAAGATGTCGAAGTCGCGCGGCAACCTGGTCTTCGTCTCCAAGCTGCGCGCGGAGAAGGTCGACGCGAACGCCATCCGCCTGGCGCTGCTGGCCGGCCACTACCGCTCGGACCGCCCGTGGACCCAGTCGCTGCTGGACGACGCGCTGGAACGGCTGGCGAAGTGGCGCCGGGCGGCGGACCTGGACTCCGGTCCGTCCGCAGTGGACACCGTGACGCGGCTGCGCGACCACCTGGGCAACGACCTCGACACGCCCAAGGCGTTGGCGGCCATCGACGCGTGGGCGGACGAGGCGCTGTCGCACGGCGGTTCGGACAAGCACGGGCCGTCGCAGGTCCGCACGGCCGTGGACGCGCTTCTGGGCGTGGAGCTCTAAACGGTTTGGTCGGTGGCCGCCTGCTCGGCGGTCACCGGCTCACTCCACGGGCCGCGGTACGCGTCCGGATCGACAACCGCCACCAGGAGAGCCTGCACGATGCTCGCTCCCGCTACCGCCTTGCGGCTGAACACCAGCAGCTCGCACAAGCTCCTGGCCTGACCCATCACCGCGATCCACTCGTCGACCTCATCGTGCGTGAGGATGATCGGCTGGGGGCCGCACCAGCGTGCCCGCACCCGCCGGACGAGCTCGCGGTCCGCCAGCACGTCCCGGTGCCGCCGCAGGAACGCCTTCGACTCCCGCCGCGACGGGGCCACCGCCGGATACATGTTGCGCAGCAGAGCGCGGGTCGTTGGCACCGACAAGGGGTAGAGCAGCATGAAGAGCGGCCGGAAGCGCCCATAGCCCATCTCCAGCAGGAGGAAGACCCGGCGCCAGCCCTTGACGACCTTCTTGCCCATCTCGACCTGCGCGCCGCCGTCGGCCGGACCGACGATCATCCAGTCCTTCCTCACGTGGCCCTCCGGCAGCTCGCCGACAGCCCGTGCCGCAGCAGTTCGACGGTGAGGGCCTCCGCGGTCTCGCGGTCGTGGACACCGGTGACGGCGCCGCCGTGCTCGTGGACCGTCAAGGACAGCAGCCGCGCCTCCACCCAGTCGAGTCCGCAGATCTTGCGCAGCAGGTGATGCACCACCGGAAACTGGTTGTGGTCGTCGTCGTGCAGGACGACCTGCCATCTCTCCCCAGGACTCACCGGCAGAGTATGCGGCACGGCCACAATGGACCGATGACGGAAGCGTTGCGGTACGAGCGCGGTTCGGACGGCGAGGACGCGAACGAGGCCGCCCGCGGTGAGGTGTTGCGCGACGACCGCACACGGCAAGACCTGCCGCTGCTGCGGTTCCTCGTCGAGCAGGAAGCGTTGTGCCGCGGGAACTCGGAGGGTCTGGGGGAGCAGGCCGCGTTCGCGGGCTACCTGCTCGCCGAGCACCGGCAGCCGGAGGACGTCTGGCGGCACTACGCGATCAAGCGCGCCAACTTCGACGCCGGGTGCATGTACGACGTCGAGCACCTGTTCGCGGCAGGCGTGCGGGCCACGATCGACCACGTGCGCGCGAGTGATCACCCCGACAAGGACGAAGTGCTGGAACTGCTGCGGAGCCACGACTTCGACGAGGACGACATCGAGGAGTGGTTCGGGCACCGCCGGGAGTGGTTCGCGGACGGTCCCGCGGAGTAGCGGAAACCGCCCCCGAGGCGGAAGCGCCGGGGGCGGTCTCGTTCAGCGGCAAGCAGATCAGACGTCGAGCGTCCAGCTGTTCAACGTGCCGGTGTCCAGGAACGCAGCGTCACGCACGCGCAGCGTCCAGGTTCCGTTGGCGGCCTCACCGGAGAGGTTCTTGGTGTAGGTCTCCTTGATGTTGTCGGCCGAGCCGCCGGTCCGGTTGTGCAGGTTCACGACCGTGCCGTCCGGTGCGACCAGGTCGACCACGAGGTCGCCCTTGTAGGTGTGGTTGATGTCGACCTTGATCGTCGCCGTGGCCGACGCGTTGCCCGCGCAGCCCGAGATGGCGATCGTGCTCGTCACCGTGGTGTTGTCCGGGATCCGGACCGGGGTGGAGTTGGTCTTGGCGTCACAGCCGCCACCAACCGCGTTCACGACCCAGGAGAAGGTCGCGGACCCGGTCTTGCCCGCCGAGTCGGTCACCGTGGCGGTCACCGTGGAGGTGCCCGCCGTGGTCGGCGTGCCGGAGATCGCGCCGGAGGCGTTCGCCGACAGACCGGCCGGGAGACCGGAGACGGACCAGGTGTACGGCGGGGTACCGCCGGTGGCCGCGAGCTGCAGCGACGCCGCCTGGCCGACCGTGGAGTTCTGCGTACCGGGGTTCGTCACCGCCGGGTTGCCCGGCTGCGGGGTGCCGAAGAGCGTGTAGAGCAGCTTGTTCGGCGAGCCGGTGCCGGGGTTGGTGATCTTGTTCGGCGTGGAGGCGGCGCTCAGGCCCGCCCACACGGCGGCCGGGCTGTCCTGAGTGTGCGTGGCGAGCCACAGGGCAGCCGCGCCCGCGACGTGCGGGGTGGCCATCGACGTGCCGGAGATGGTGTTGGTCGCCGTGTCGTTGGTGTTCCACGACGACGTGATGTTCTCACCGGGCGCGAAGATGTCCGTGCAGGTGCCGTAGTTCGAGAACGAGGCGCGCGCGTCGGAGATGGTCGACGCGTTGACCGTGATCGCCTCGGGCACGCGTGCGGGCGAGGTGCTGCACGCGTTGGTGTTCGAGTTGCCGGACGCGATGGCGTAGGTGACGCCGGCCGCGATGGAACGCTGGACGGCCGCGTCCAGGGTGGCGTCCGCGCCGCCGCCGAGCGACATGTTGGCGACAGCGGGCTTGACCGCGTTCGCCGTCACCCAGTCGATGCCGCCGACGACGCCGGCGGTGGTGCCGGAGCCCTGGCAGTTCAGCACCTTGACGGCGACGACCTGTGCGCCCTTCGCGAGGCCGTACTGCGAGCCCGCGATGTTGCCGGCGACGTGCGTGCCGTGGCCGTTGCAGTCGCTGTTGTTGCCGTCACCGGAGGTGTTGGTGCCCCACATCGCCCGGCCACCGAACGTCGTGTGCGTGGTTCGCACACCGGTGTCGATGATGTACGCGTGCACGTTCGACGCGGTGGTGTCGTACTGGTAGCTGTTGCTCAGCGGCAGGTCGCGCTGGTCGACGCGGTCCAGACCCCACGACGGCGGGTTCTGCTGGACGTCGAGCAGGTGCACCTGGGCGTCCTGCTGGACGTAGGCCACCTTCGGGTCCGCGGCGAGCTTGGCCGCCTGCTTCGCGGTCATCTTCACCGAGAAGCCGTTGAGCGCGTGCTGCCAGACCTGATCGACCTGGCCGCCGTACTTGCTCGCCAGGCCAGGCGCGGCGGCCCTCGACGCCGTGTCCGCCTTCAGCGAGACGATGTAGCTGTCCTTCACGACATCGGCGCGTTCGGCGCCGAGAATCGTCCCCACGTTTTCCTGAGCTGAAGCAGCGGGCACCACAGCGGCGGCCAGACATAGGGCAGCGGCGGCGGTGAGTCCCGTACTCAAGACTCTTCGCATGGCAGGGTTCTCCCTCGTGCAGGGAACAGGGTGAACTGCACGCTAGACCTAAACCGCAGGTCAGAGGGATACGCCGTCGAGTGCGAACTGTTGACAGATTTGACATTTCGTGTCAATACGGACGGTCGCTCTGTGTCACGGAAATAGGCTGAGAGAACGCATTTGAATTCCCTATACCAACCCGAATGCCGAGAGGTCCACCCCTCGATCGGCCCTACCGTCCGGTAGGCAGCACAACATAGCGTCACCCAGACGGAGGAACGAACTGATCGGGCAGTTCGACCGCCTGGGGACGCCAATGCTTCCGGTGTCGTGCGGGCTGTGTTGCAGCACAGCCGATCTCCTCATCGCGGTTGCCCGGTCCGGCGTTACACCGGCCCTGCACAAAACCGAAGACCAAGGAGAAATGCCTATGAAGCGCATGGCTGTCGCAGCTGTGGCCGTGTTGGCGGGTGCTCTCGCGACGACGGTCTCCCCTGCCGCCGTCGCCGCCGAGGGACCGTCCGCCGACCTG
>JAVXWK010000497.1:0-12510 GCA_032230575.1 Pseudonocardiales bacterium
CTCAGCGAAACCGAGCGCCGTGAAGCGTTGCCGCGGTGGCTGCATCTCTACAATCACCACCGCGGTCACACCGCACTCGCAGGCCAGCCACCCGCCAGCCGCGTTCCTAACCTCTCAGGGCACTACAGCTAGCCCTTGGTCAGCACGTCGAAGGCGTGCTTGCGGTGCTCCGCGAACAGTTTCAGCGCACCGTCCACATTGCCCAGCCGCAACGCCGCCACCAGGTCGCGGTGTTCCTCGCGGATCTGCTCCAGGTAGCCGTCGGTGCTGACGCCGACCCGAGTGATCAGGAACAGGTGCACCTGCGACCGGATCGCCTCCCACGCCTGCAACAGCCGCGAGTGGTTCGCGGCGGCGTACACGGCGTCGTGGAACGCGATGTCGCATCGCACCATCTCGTGCGCAGTCTCGGCGCGGTCCATCGCGGCCGAGGTCTTCTCGATCAACGACAGGTCCGCGTCGGTCGCCACGTCCACGACGCGCCGCACGGCCAGGACCTCCAGGGCGCTGCGCAGGCTGTCGAGCTCGGCGACGTCGTCCGATGACAACGCTGTCACCGTCGCGCCCCGATGCCACTCGATGTGGACGATTCCCTCGCGTTCGAGCTTCTGCAGCGCCTCGCGGACCGGACCGCGGCTGACTTCCAGCGCCGCGGACAGCTCGACCTCGCGCAGCGCCTCGCCCGGCGCGTACCGGCCGTCGAAGATCGCCTCGCGAATCTCGTCGGCCACCTCGGTGCCCAGACCTCGACGCCGAGCCGGCCCCATCTTCGTCATGACTCGATGTTAACAAGCGCAATGTTAACAAGAACACAAGCCCACGCCTTGATGGCTTGTAGCGTTGTCCGCTTGTCGCAATGTAAACATTCCTACATGCCGAACATCCCCCGCTTCCACCTGGCCATGCCGGTCGACGACCTCGACGCCGCCCGCCGCTTCTACGGCGAGACTCTCGGACTGCCGCAGGGCCGCAGCTCCGACAAGTGGATCGACTGGAACCTGCACGGCCACCAGTTCGTCACGCACCTCGCCCCCGGCAAGGCCGAACGGGTGCACAACCCGGTCGACGGCCACGACGTGCCGGTCCCCCACTTCGGCCTGGTCCTGACGGTCGACGAGTTCGAGAAGCTCGCCGGAAAGCTCCAGGCGGCGGGCACGAAGTTCGTCATCGAGCCGTACGTGCGGTTCAAGGGCGAACCCGGCGAGCAGTGGACGATGTTCCTGCTGGACCCGGCCGGAAACGCGCTGGAGTTCAAGGCTTTCGCGGACGACTCCCAGGTGTTCGCGGTCTGACCCGAAACCCCAAGCCGAAGTAAAAATCTTGCACAACGCGCAAGTTTCGGTAGCGTGGGAGGTGACCCCGAGCCACGATCCGGTCACATCGGGTCAGACAGGGAGAAGGCCACCATGACCACGGCAGAGCGGCAGCGCAGCGCGCAGGAGCTCATCCGTCCGCAGCTGCCCGCCGAGCTCACGCAGCGCGGCGAGTGCCCGTTCGACCCGGCCGGCGGGCTGACCGAGTTGAGCGGGCACGGGCGGATTCACCGGATCGAGCACAACGGCGAGACGGTCTGGCTCGTCACCGGGCACGAGGAGGCACGGGCCGTCCTCGCCGACCCGCGGATGAGCTCGGACCGCATCAACAGCCCGCGGGCGCGCAAGCTCATCTCGCCGGAGCTGCACGCCAAGCTGTTCCCGCCGGAGCGGCGGGCCGGGTCGTTCATCTTCATGGACGCCCCCGAGCACACCCACTACCGCAGGCTGCTGACCGGCCAGTTCACCGTGCGCAGGATGCGTGACCTGGCGCCGCGCATCCACGAGATCGTCACGGCCCAGCTCGACGCGATGATCGAGAAGGGCGCACCCGCGGACCTGGTGCGGGACTTCGCGCTGCCGGTGCCGTCACTGGTGATCTGCGAGCTGCTGGGCGTCGACTACGGCGACCGCGAGGAGTTCCAGCGCCGCACGTCCAAGCTGCTCGGCCTGAAGACCACGATCGACGAGCAGATCGAGGTCGGCACCCAGCTGCGGTTGTTCATGCAGGGGCTCGTCCGCCAAAAGCAGCGCGACCCCGGCGACGACCTGCTGTCCGGTCTGGTCCGCGACACCGAGCTCACCGAGGAGGAGCTCATCGGCATCGCGAACCTGCTGCTCATCGCGGGCCACGAGACGACTGCGAACATGCTCGCGCTCGGCACGTTCGCGCTGCTCGAGCACCCGGAGGAGTTCACGAAGCTCCGGGAGCACCCGGAACTGGCGGAGAACGCGGTCGAGGAGCTGCTGCGGTACCTGTCGATCATCGCCATGGGGGTCGCGCGGCACGCCAAGGAGGACGTCGAGATCGGCGGCGTCACCATCCGCGAGGGCGAGACCGTCGTGGTGTCGGTGCCCGCCGTCAACCGGGACGAGAGCCAGTACCCGGATCCGCACGAGCTGCGCGTCGACCGGCCGCGCGGGCATCACGTCGCGTTCGGGCACGGCATCCACCAGTGCCTCGGCCAGCAGCTCGCCCGCGTGGAGATGACCATCGGCTTCACGGAGCTGGTGCGCAGGCTGCCCACGCTGAAGCTGGCCGTGCCCGCCGCCGAGGTGCCGCTGCGGACCGACATGTCGATCTACGGCGTGCACGCCCTGCCGGTTACCTGGTAAATCCGGCTACCTGGTGAACCCGGCGCCGAGCTGGTCGATCATCTCGCTGACCAGCTCGGCCGCCGTGTACTTCTCGGACGCGGACGGCGTGTCCAGCCACCACTGCACGACCGCGCGCAACGTCGCCAGGATCGTCGAGGCCGTCACCATCGGATACGGGTCCACCGACGCGTCGAGCCCGCACCGCTGCGCGATCACCGCGGTCAGCTCCTGCTCCCGCGCGGAGTAGGCGGCGAACACGTGCGGCAGCAGCGCGGGGTGGCGGCGCAGCTCACGTGACTGGCGCAGGCGTTCGAGGTCGACGTCCTGCGGATAGATCGACTGCAACGCCCCGCGCAACGCCACCAGCACCGGCTCGTCCGGGGGCCGGGCCGCGAACGCCCGCACGAACGTCTCGGCCGTCTGCTTGTCGCCGGCCATCACGGCTTCCTCTTTCGAGGAGAAGTAGTTGAAGAACGTCCGCAGCGACACCCCGGCCACCCGCGCGATCTGCTCCACCGTCACGCCGTCGTAACCGTGCTCGACGCACAGGCTCCACGCGGCGTCCCCCAGCGCCACCCTGGTAGCCGCCTTCTTGCGTTCGCGCAGGCCTGTCATGGCGCAAAGGTTAATGCGCCGCCCCCGAACCGACGTGCTGAGACGCCCAGTACCGGGAATTGGTTTAGACCTTGCGACCTGGTGATCGTCTCACTACGGTCCGTGAGAACGCTCTCACGACCTACGGAGGACCGGGTGCGCCTACTCGGAGTCGTCGTACTGGCCGGTGCCCTGCTCACCACCGGCCAGGCACATGCCTCTCCCCCACGAGCAGACAACGCACCGGCAGTCACCCTCATCACGGGTGACCAGGTGCTCACCGGCCAGCGCGCCATCAGACCGGCGCCGGGCCGCGAGCACGTCCTCTTCACCACCTACACCGCTCAGGGCCACGAGTACGTGGTGCCCGACGACGCCATCCCGATGATCTCGGACGGACGTCTCGACGAGCGCCTGTTCGACGTCACCGAGCTCGCCACGTACGGCGGCGCGCTGCCGGTGATCGTCACCTACCCCACCGGCACGCTCAGCGCGCAGTCCGGCATCCAGCTGCACAGCATCAACGGCGTGGCGTTCGACGCCGCCAGGACGCCGCTCGTGGGCGGCCTGTCCACGTCGGGCCTCAAGAAGATCTGGCTGGACGCCAAGCGCAAGGCGAGCCTCGACCGCAGCGTCCCGCAGATCAACGCCCCCGCCGCGTACGCGGCGGGCTTCACCGGCAAGGGCACGACCGTCGCCGTCCTCGACACCGGCGTCGACAACACCCACCCGGACCTGAAGGACCGCGAGATCGGCTCTCGCAACTTCACGAGCTCCCCGGACGACGGCGACCACTACGGCCACGGCACGCACGTGGCGTCGATCATCGCGGGCACCGGCGCGAAGAGCGGCGGCAAGTACCACGGCGTCGCACCGGACGCGAGCATCCTCGACGTGAAGGTGCTGGGCGACAACGGTTCTGGCCAGGACAGCGGCATCATCGCCGGCATGGAGTGGGCCGTCGGCCAGGGCGCCCAGGTCATCAACATGAGCCTCGGCGGCTACGACACCCCGGAGATCGAACCGCTCGAGGAAGCCGTGAACCGGCTGTCCGCCGAGAAGGGCACGCTGTTCGTGATCGCCGCCGGGAACAGCGGCCCGAACACGAGCACCATCGGCTCCCCCGGCACCGCCGACGCGGCCCTCACCGTCGGCGCGGTCGACGACCAGAACCAGATCGCGGAGTTCTCGAGCCGCGGCCCGACCAAGGCCGGCACGCTCAAGCCCGACCTCACCGCGCCGGGCGTCGGCATCGTCGCCGCCCTGCACTCCGACGGCAGGATCGGCCCGCCGGTCGCCGAGGGCTACACCTCGCTGGACGGCACCTCGATGGCCACCCCGCACGTCGCGGGCGCGGCGGCTCTGCTAAGCCAGCAGCACCCCGAACTCAAGGGCGGCGAGCTCAAGGCCAGGCTCACCGGCAGCACCACGCCGACCGCGAAGCTGACCCCGTTCGAACAGGGCTCCGGCCGCGTCGACGTCGCCAAGCTGATCAAGCAGAACGTGACGTCGAACCCGACCGGCATCAGCTTCGGCTCGCACCAGTGGCCGCACACCGGATCTCCCGCGCTGACCAAGGAGATCACCTATTCCAACGCGGGTTCCGAGCCGGTCACCCTCGACCTCACGACCGAGACGAACGGCTCGCTGTTCAGCGTCTCGCCCGCTCGGTTGACCGTGCCCGCAGGAGGTTCCGCCACGGCCACGGTCACGGCGGACATCGCCAAGCAGCCCAACGGTGGCGTCATGGGCGGCGCGATCGTCGCAAGTGGACTCCGCACCGCCGTGGTCGTCGACCTGGAGACCGAGAGCTACGACGTCAAGATCACCGGCACCGAGCGCTCGGGTGTCTCCACGACCTCGACGTTCGCGTTCCTGATCAACGTCGACACCGGCGCCCGCTTCTGGCCGAACAGCGAGACCGGCGTCGCCCGCCTCGCCAAGGGCCACTACATCCTGACCGGCAGCGTCATGTCGTCCGAGGGCGCCTACACCCACGACGTCATCAACTACCCGAACCTGACCGTCACCGGCGCCACCACGATCAACCTCGACGCCCGGCAGGCCAAGCACGTCGAGGTGAAGCTGCCTGTCACCGCGCAGCTCTCGTTGCTGCAGACAGGTTTCGAGCGGGTCGTGAATGGCACCAGCTACACCATCGGCAACTTCTCGGTCGGCGGCTCGATCGGCCACCTCGGCGTCGCGAGCCTCGGCCCGGACTCGCAGGAGGTCACGGGCAAGACCGCGACGTTCTGGACCGCGGGCGCGGACTTCTACGGCCTGGCCTGGTACCAGAAGGGCCACGCGCCCAACGGCCTCACCAAAACGGTCACACGCAAGGACCTCGCCGCGGTCAAGGTCGACATGCCCGCCCTGAAGGAAGGCCAGAACGCCACGATCGGCCACACGTCCGCTCCGGCAGGCCGTGCCGACTGGGGTTACGGCTCGCTGGACAACCTCGCCGCCGGCCCGCGCACCGAGTACTACGGCGGCGAGGGCGGCGACTGGTCGCGAAGGTTCAACCTGTTCAACGAGAACGGCAACATCGGCGCGCTCGTCACGCCGCTGCGGCACTACAAGCCGGGCCGGTCCTATGTGGAACCGTTCAACCGCGCGGTGTTCGGCCCGGCGCTGCCCGAGACCCGCGACATCCCGCACACGTTCCGCACCGGCGACCTGATGCGCGTCACGGTTCCCCTGTTCGGTGACAACGCGGGCAACGAGGGCTACAGCCCGGTCACGTCGGCGCGGACCACGGTGTACCGCAACAACACCAAGGCGTGCGAGACCGCCGAGGCGGGCTGGTGCCTGGTCGACGTCGAACCGGGCGCGGCCTCGTACCGCGTCGAGACGACCGCTGTCCGGGACACCTCGTTGAGCACCAAGGTGTCCGGCGTCTGGACGTTCCGCAGCGACACGACCACCCGCCAGACCGCGTTGCCGCTCAGCGTCGTCCGCTTCACCCCGCAGCTCGACGACGACGGCTACGCCCAGGCGGGCCGCATGCTCGCCGTGCCGATCTCGACGCAGTCGCAGACCGGCTCGGTGCACGTGACGTCCGTCGAGGTCTCCTACGACGGCGGCACGACCTGGAAGGCGACGCCGATGACCAGTGGCCGCGTGCTGCTCGCCCACCCGCAGAACGCCAAGTCGGTCTCCTTGCGCGCCAAGGCGTCCGGCTACGGCCAGACCGTGGAGCAGACCATCGTCAACGCGTACCTGCTCCGCTGATGAACCGGCCCGCGTGCTCCTCAGCCCACAAGGCGAAAGAGCGCGCGGGCCTCCCCAGCACGTCCTGCACCGTCGACACCACGGTGTACCCCTCGGCGGGCATGTCCCGCTTCCACGCCAGCAACCACTCGACGACCTCTGCAGGCCGCCCCGCCGCCAGCATCTCCGCGCGAGCCTCCTCCTCGGACTGCTCGACGTACCGGATCTCCCGCCCCACCGCGTTGCTGATCGCCGCCACCTGATCAGGCACCGTCAACGACTCGGGCCCGGTCAACGTGTACGTGCGGCCGCCGTGCCCACCCCTCGCGAGCACGACGGCCGCCACCGCGCCGATGTCGCCTTCGTGCACGAGCGCGCTCCTCGCAGACGAGAACGGCTCACGCACCTCCCCCTGCTCGCGCACCGACGTGGCCCAGACCAGCGCGTTCGACATGAAGTCCATCGGCCGCAACACGGTCCACTCCAGCGAGCCGGCCACGACCGCCTCCTCCATCGGACCGCGGTAGCCGCTCCACAGCACCGTGACCCGCTCGACGCCGGCCTTCTCCGCGCTTGCCACCAGCTCCGGCCCGGTGTGCAGCTCCGCGTAGTCGTCACCGGCGTTGGTCAGCAGGTGCACGCCGGTCACGCCGTCGAACGGGATCGTCTCCGGCCTGGTCAGGTCCCCCTCGACGACCTCGACCTCAGCCGGAAGGTCCGCCGTGGCCGCATTCCTGGTGAGTGCGCGTACCTGCTGCCCCAACGCCAGCAGCTCGCGCACCACCTGCCGCCCGGCGTTACCGGTCGCCCCCGCGACGAGAATCGTCATGGGAACGACCCTAGAAGCTCGAGTTAACTGGAGATCAAGTGCCGGAGCTGACCGACGAGATGGTCGTCGACCACTGCCCACCTGCCTCAGACCCGCCGCCGCCCGGCGAGATCACCGTCCCTGGCCGGCACGTCGCCGAGGTCGCCCGGCATCCCGACGGACGGCTCGCGGTGATCAGCTGGTCTTCGCCGAAGATCGACCCCGGCCTGCTCAACCCCGCTCTGCACGTGATCGAGAACGGCAAGATCACGGATCTGGGCCCGACCCCGGCCGACGCGAGTTCACCTGTCTGGTGGGGCGACGAGATCTACTACCTCGCGCTGACGCCGCCGCACCTGCAGGGCGGCAACGCGGTGTTCGACCAGCGCCACCGCAACCTCACGGAGGGCATGCTCTCCTGTCCCACCGACCTGGTCCAGGACGACGGCAACGCTCCGATCATGGTCGTGGCCGCCGGGCTCGACACCGAGTTCCACCGCCTCGGCCAGGGGCTCCTCGGCCGCGTCACGGGTGCGCACCGGCCACGAGGTGGGCGCGCCGAGGAACTCGGCGACATCCGGTGGGGCGTCCAGGAACGTCTCCGCTACCAGGCCCAGGACGGACTCGGCCTCGACGGACTCCTGGTGCTGCCGGTGGGCAAGAGCCGGGAGGACGGACCGTTCCCGCTGATCACATTGATTCACGGCGGCCCGTACGACCGGTGGGCCGACGACTTCCAGCTGCACTGGGTGCCATCGGCGCAGTGGTTCGCGCACCAGGGGTTCGCGAGCTTCCTGCCCAACCCCAGGGGAAGCCAGGGCCGGGGCCACGAGTTCGCCGCGGCGGTCAGCAGAAGAGTCGGCCAGGAAGAGTGGCACGACATCGAGACCGGCATCGATCTCCTCGTCCGGC
Organism: Pseudonocardiales bacterium; assembly: GCA_032230575.1. GTDB lineage: Bacteria > Actinomycetota > Actinomycetes > Mycobacteriales > Pseudonocardiaceae > Lentzea. The sequence continues at coordinate 8,155 of JAVXWK010000497.1, forward strand.
AACGAGTGGCCGACCCCGATCGGCTCGGCATCTCCGGCTGGAGCCACGGCGGGTTCATGGCCGCCTGGGCGACCACGCGGACCGACAGGTTCAAGGCGGCGCTGGTCGGCGCGGGCATCTCCGACTGGCCCAAGCAGATCGCGAACGGCGAGTGGGGCGCGTTCGAGGCGGCGCTGGGCGACAGCCCCGAGCACAGCCCGATCACCTACGCGGACCGGATCCGCACGCCGCTCCTCATCGTGCACGGCGCCGAGGACACCAACGTGCCGGTGGAGCAAGCCGAACTGCTGCACCACGCCGTTCCCGGCTCCGAACTCGTGGTCTATCCCGGTGAGGGCCACTCGCTCCGCACGCGTGAGCACAGGCTGGATCTGCTGAACCGAACCAGAAGGTTGTTCGCGAAGCTCTGAGCTTGCGCAAGGCTTGCGCAACAGGGCGCAAACCGGCGGTAAGCCGTCGCAAGCGAGCACATCGGCGAAGAATCAATTTTTGCGTGGCGTTCGGACGCAAACCTCCCACAGTCACCGACCGACTGCCGCTGGTGATCGCCCCTGCCACGCCTACGACGGGGTTCAGGTACCGGAACAGCAGCACGTCTTTCCTGTTCAGAGGGCTCTGTCGCAAATTTGCGCAATCACGTCGATATATTGCGGTAACCTGCTAGGCACTTCTACGGTGAGGCGCGCCACACCCCCTCGCGTCCCCACCGAGAAGGGCCAAGCACGCCATGTCAAAGACGACACGCGTCCGCTCCCTGCTAGCCCCGATAGCCGCATTGACGCTCACGGCGGCAACGTTGGTCCTCGCCCCTGCCGCGCAAGCCGCGCCCGTGAGCCTCGATCTGCACAAGCAGACCCGCATCGACCAGGTCACCCTCAAGGCACCGAAGAACGCCACGGAAACCTTCGCCGTGCAGACGAGCCTCGACGGCAGAGGCTGGTCGACGCTCGTCGCGGAACAGCCGCACGCCTTCAAGAACGGCAAGGTCACCTTCAAAGTCGACCCGACGCTCGCGAGGCACGTCCGCGCCACCAGCACCACCGCGAAGCTCGAGGTCCAGGAAGCCGAAGCGAGCGCCAAGCTCCAGGCGAGCTACACCGCGAGCAGCACCAACCAGAGCTACGGGCCGGGCAACGCCGGTGACGGCAACCAGTCGACGTACTGGGAGAGCGCGAACAACGCGTTCCCGCAATGGATCCAGGCCGATCTCGGCGCGGCGGTCAAGGCCGACCGGGTCGTGCTGAAGCTGCCCGCCGCGAACTGGGGCACCCGCACCCAGACCTTGTCGGTCCAGGGCAGCACGGACGGCAGCAACTTCACGGATCTGGTGACCTCACGCGGATACGAGTTCAACCCGAACGCCGCCAACACCGTCACCATCGACTTCACCGCCGCCACCACGCGGTACGTGCGAGTCAGGATCACCGCGAACACCGGCTGGCCCGCGGGCCAGATCAGCGAGTTCGAGGTGCAGGGCCCGGCCAGTGGCGACACGCAGGCCCCGTCCGCGCCGGGAAATCTCGCCTTCACCCAGCCGCAGGCAGGGCAGATCCGGCTGACCTGGAACGCGAGCACTGACAACGTCGGCGTGACCGGCTACGACGTCTACGCCAACGGAACCCTGCGCACCTCGCTCACCGGCACCACGTACACGGACAGCCAGCCCGACGGCCTGCGCGTGACCTACCACGTGATCGCGAAGGACGCGGCGGGCAACCAGTCCCCCGCCAGCAACTCCGTGACCCGCGAGGGCGCCACCGGCGAGAACCTGGCGCAGGGCAAGCCCGTCACCGCGTCCGGCTACGTGCACACGTTCGTCCCGGCCAACGCCAACGACGGCAACGTCCAAACCTACTGGGAGTCCAACGGCCTCCCCGGAACGCTCACCGTCCAACTGGGATCGAACGCGGACCTGAGCTCGATCGCGGTCAAGCTCAACCCCGACTCGGCCTGGGGCGCCCGCACGCAGAACGTCGAGGTCCTCGGCCGCGAGCAGAACGCCACCGGCTTCACGAGCCTGGTCGCCGGCCGCGACTACCGCTGGGACCCGGCGAGCGGCAACAGCGTCACGATCGGCGTCAGTGCCCGCGTCGCCGACGTGCAGCTGCGGTTCACGTCCAACACCGGCGCGCCCGGCGCCCAGGTGGCGGAGATCCAGGTGTTCGGCACCCCTGCCCCGAACCCCGACCTCACCGTCACCGGCACGTCGTTCACGCCGGCGAGCCCGGTCGAGACCGACCAGATCACCCTGAACGCCACGGTCCGCAACGCGGGCACGGCAGCCTCCATCGCCACGGACGTGACGTTCTTCCTGGGCACCACCGCGGTGGGCACGGCTCAGGTCGGCACACTCGCGGCCGGTGCGCAGGCAGGCGTCAGCACCACGATCGCGGCCCGTCCGGAAGGCTCGTACCAGTACACCGCGAAGGTCGACGAGACCAAGAAGGTCGCGGAGCAGAACGAGACCAACAACTCCCGCCTGCACCCCGACCCGCTCGTCGTCACCCCCGTGCCGAGCTCCGACCTGGTCGCGGTGCCGACCTGGTCACCGAGCAACCCCGGCAACGGCCAGAACACCACGTTCACCGTCGCGATCAAGAACCAGGGTTCCATCGCCTCTGCCGCGGGCGCGCACGGGATCACGCTCACGATCCTCAACAGCAGCGGCGCCACCGTCCGCACGCTGACCGGCAGCCACAACGGCACGATCAACGCCGGTGCCACGACCGCGCCGGTCAGCCTCGGCACGTGGGCGGCGGCGGACGGCCGGTACACGATCCGCACCACGATCGCCAATGACGGCAACGAGATCCCTGCCAAGCAGGGCAACAACACCAGCGAGCAGTCGCTGTTCATCGGCCGCGGCGCCAGCGTCCCGTGGCAGCACATCGAAGCAGAGGACGCGGTCACCGCAGGTGGCGCACAGGTCCTGAGTCCGAACAGGACGATCGGTGACTACGCGGGTGAGGCTTCCGGCCGCCGTGCCGTCACGCTCAACAGCACGGGCGCGTCGGTCGAGTTCACGACGTCGGCACCGACCAACACGCTCGTCACCCGCTTCTCCATCCCGGACAGCTCCGGTGGCGGTGGCATCACCTCGAACCTCAACGTCTACGTCAACGGCCAGTTCCACAAGGCCATCGACCTGACGTCGAAGTACATGTGGCAGTACGGCAACGAGGCCTCCCCGAACAACTCCCCGGGATCGGGCGGCCCGCGCCACATCTACGACGAGGCGAACGTGCTGCTCAACTCGACGTTCCCGGCGGGCACGAAGATCAAGCTGCAGAAGGACGCGACCAACACCACGAACTACGCGATCGACTTCGTGAACTTCGAACAGGTGACGGCTGCCGGAAACCCTGACGCCGCGCACTACGCCGTGCCCGCCGGGTTCACCCACCAGGACGTGCAGAACGCGCTCGACCGCGTCCGGATGGACACCACCGGCACGTTGACCGGCGTCTACCTGCCCGCCGGCACCTACCAGACCGCGCAGAAGTTCACCGTCTACGGCAAGGCCATCAGGGTGGTCGGCGCCGGGCCTTGGTTCACCAGGTTCCAGGCTCCGACGACGCAGGAGAACACCGACATCGGCTTCGACTCGCAGTCGTCCGCGAGCGGCTCGACGTTCAGCGGGTTCGCCGTGTTCGGCAACTACACGCAGCGCAACGACGGGCCGGGCAAGGTGTTCAACTTCGCCGGCGTGCAGAACATGACCATCGAGAACATCTGGGTCGAGCACATGATGTGCATGTTCTGGGGCAACAACGTCGACAACAACACCATCAAGGACAGCCGCATCCGCGACATGTACGCGGACGGCATCAACATGACCAACGGGTCGGCGGGCAACCGGGTCGCGAACATCGACGCACGGTCCACCGGTGACGACGCGTTCGCGTTGTTCGCCGCCACCGACGGAGGCGGCACCGGCCAGCAGAACAACGTGTTCGAGAACCTCTCGGTGCAGACCCCTTGGCGCGCGGCAGGTCTCGCGGTGTACGGCGGCAAGAACAACATCTTCCGCAACATCTACGTCTCGGACACGCTGACCTATTCCGCGGTGACGATCAGCTCGCTCGACTTCGGGTACCCGATGGAGGACTTCGGGCCGGAGCCGACGACGTTCAGCGGCCTCACCCTGGTCCGTTCCGGCGGACATTTCTGGGGCGCGCAGACGTTCGGCGCGATCTGGATGTTCTCGGCTTCCAAGAAGTACACCGGGATCCGGGTGAGCGACGTCGAGATCATCGACCCGACGTACAGCGGAATCATGTTCCAGACCAAGTACAACGGTGCCGCCGAGAACATCTTCCAGGACACGGTGTTGTCCAACATCAGCATCTCGGGTGC
>JAVXWK010000519.1:0-14731 GCA_032230575.1 Pseudonocardiales bacterium
CGGCAGCGGGGTGAGCACCGTCTCCCGCGTGTTCAGCAGGTAGGCCCCGCCGGCGATGGCGGCGACGAGCACCAGCAGCACGACGACGAGCGGCGCCGAGCTGCGGCGCCGGGGCGGGACGGCGGCCCGCGCGGGTGGGGGCGCAGCCGTCTCGACAGGAGCCTGCGCGACGCGGGTGGGTGGCAGGACGGTCGTGCGCTCCGGCGCCGGCGCCGCGACGACCGTGGTCGCCTGCCCACCGCGGGCGATGACGTCGAGCGCGGCGGCCGCCTGCTCGGGCGTCGGACGTGCGCCCGGCTCGCGGGCGGTCATCGCCTGCAGCAGCGCCGGCCAGCCGGACGGAAGGGCGGCCGGCACCTGCGGCGGGCGGTGCAGGCGGGCCAGCGCCACCTCGACGGTGCTGCCGGCGTACTCGCGCTGTCCGGTGAGGCACTCGAGCAGCACGAGCCCGAGGGCGTAGACGTCGGCGGCCGGCCCGACCGGCTCGCCGGCCACCTGCTCGGGCGCGAGGTAGGACGCGGTGCCGACCATCATCCCGGTGCTCGTCACGCGGGCGGCGTCGACCAGCCGGGCGATGCCGAAGTCGGTGAGGCGGACCCGGCCGTCGCGGCCCATGAGGACGTTGGCGGGCTTGATGTCGCGGTGGACGATCCCGGCGGTGTGGGCGGCGGCCAGCGCGGAGGCGGCCAGCGACCCGATCCGCGCGGCCTCCTTGGGGGGCATCGGCCCGCGCTCGTCCAGGATCGCGGAGAGGTTCTTGGACGGCAGGAACTCCATCACCAGGCACGGCTTGCCGTTGTCGAGCACGACGTCGTACACGGCGATCGCGTTCGGGTGCTGCAGGCGGGCGGCGATGCGGCCTTCCCGCATGGCGCGCTGAACCGCCTCGTGCGCCTCGGCGGGCTGCACATCGTTCAGCAGCATCTGCTTGACCGCGACGTCCCGGTGCAGGAGCTCGTCGCGCGCGCGCCACACGACGCCCATCGCACCGGCGCCGAGCTGGTCGAGCAGGACGTAGCGGTCGCCAAGCTTGTTCACGCGCGGGACGGTACCCGTAGCACCCTCGCAACGTTGTGAGATGCCCGGGAAAGGTCCACTGCCCACAATGTGAGGGGATCACATGATGTCCAGTGACCCTGGACACGAACAGTGCTCAAGGTGTGCGATCGACAACGGCGGGGTACGGATCTAGATGGGGTAACCCGCTGACAGGCCGCTTGATCGAGCAAGGCAGGATTACCAGCGACGCGGAGCTACACGGCGGAAGGGCGCTGCCGATGAGTGGACGACTCGGTATCGACGAGGTATCCCCGGTGGTGTCGGCTGGTAGATATCCAGCCAAAGCCGTTGTGGGAGAACACATTCCGGTTGAGGCCACAGTGTGGCGCGAGGGGCACGACAAGCTCGCGGCGACAGTCACGTGGCGCGGACCGAACGACCGAGTCGCCAGGCAGACGAGAATGCACGAGGTCGGCATCGGCCTCGATCGCTGGGGAGCCACGATCGTTCCCGATCACGAGGGTGCGTGGACGTTCCGGATCGATGCCTGGAGTGATCCCTGGGCCACCTGGAACCACGCGGTCGAGGTGAAGATCGCGGCGGGGCAGGGTCCCGGTGATCTCGCGAACGATCTCGCGCTGGGCGCACTGCTACTCGATCGGGTGGCAAGGCGACCCGATCGAAGGCAGGAGCGAGCACTTCTCATGTCCGCCGCGGCAGCACTCCGCGACGAGGACAGGCCTCTCAACGAACGCGTCGCGCCCGCCACGGCCGGCGACGTCCAGAAGATCATGTTCGAGCACCCCGTGCGCGAGCTGCTCACCAAGGGCAAGACGCACAAGATCTGGTGCGACCGGAAGAAGGCCGCCTTCGGGTCCTGGTACGAGTTCTTCCCGCGCAGCACCGGCGGGATCGACGAGACCGGCCAGGCGGTGCACGGCACGTTCGCCACGGCGACCAAGGAGCTCGACCGGGTCGCGGCGATGGGCTTCGACGTCGTCTACTTCCCGCCGATCCACCCGGTCGGGCGGGTGAACCGGAAGGGCCCCAACAACACGCTCGTCGCCGGTCCCGAGGACTGCGGTTCGCCGTGGGCCATCGGCGCGGACGAGGGTGGGCACGACGCCATCGCGCCGGAGCTCGGCACGATCGAGGACTTCGACGCGCTCGTCGAGAGGGCTCACGAGCTCGGCCTCGAAGTGGCGCTCGACTTCGCACTGCAGTGCGCGCCGGACCACCCGTGGGTCCTCAAGCACCCGGAGTGGTTCACGACCCGTCCGGACGGCACGATCGCGTACGCGGAGAACCCGCCCAAGAAGTACCAGGACATCTACCCGATCAACTTCGACCTCGACCCGCAGGGCCTCTACCACGAGGTGCTGCGCGTGATGCTGCACTGGGCCGAGCACGGGGTGCGGATCTTCCGGGTCGACAACCCGCACACCAAGCCACCGGACTTCTGGCAGTGGCTGATCTGGAAGGTCAAGGAGGTCTACCCGGACACGCTGTTCCTGTCCGAGGCCTTCACCCGTCCCGCGCGGCTCTACGGTCTCGCCAAGCTCGGCTTCACGCAGTCCTACACGTACTTCACGTGGCGGACGAGCAAGCAGGAGCTGATCGAGTTCGGCGAGGACCTCCGCGACCACTGGGACGAGGCGCGGCCGAACCTCTTCGTGAACACGCCGGACATCCTGCACGAGTCGCTGCAGCACGGCGGCCCTGGCATGTTCGGGCTGCGGGCGGCTCTCGCGGCCACGCTCGCGCCCAGCTGGGGCGTGTACAGCGGCTACGAGCTGTTCGAGTACGAAGCGGTGAAGCCGGGCAGCGAGGAGTACCTCAACTCCGAGAAGTACCAGCTGCGGCCACGCGACTACGCCCGCGCACTGGCCGACGGGCGCTCGTTGGAACCGTGGCTGCGCAAGCTGAACCACATCCGCAAGGCGCATCCGGCACTCCAGCAGATGCGCACGCTGAAGTTCCAGCACATCGAGAACGACGCGTTGGTCGCCTTCTCCAAGCGTGATCCGGAGACGGGCGACACGGTCGTGGTGGTCGTGAGTCTCGATCCGCACAACGCGCAGGAGGGGACGTTGTACCTCGACCTGCCGGAGCTCGGGTTCGACTGGCACGAGCGGGTGATCGCGCACGACGAGGTCACCGGCGAGACCTGGGACTGGGGACAGGCCAACTACGTGCGGCTCGAACCGTGGCGTGCCACCGCGCACGTCGTGAGCCTGCAACGCCGCTTCAGCTGATTGATGAACGGCGCTTTCGTCGACCTGAGGTGGACAAAAGCGCCGTTCATCGAGGACCACGACCCCCGACGAGGTGGGAGATCATGAACGAAGACACCCGTCCTGACGCGGCGCTGGGGCTCGAAGGAACACCTCACACCGGTGAGGCCATCGACGACGAGGGCTTCCTGGTCGAGCCGCAGGCCGAGGACTTCAAGTCGGCCAAGCCGGCGTCGGCGAACCCGAGCTGGTTCAAGGGCGCTGTCTTCTACGAGGTGCTGGTCCGCGCGTTCAGCGACTCCAACGGCGACGGGACGGGCGACCTCAGAGGGCTCGCCTCGCGCCTCGACTACCTGGAGTGGCTCGGCGTCGACTGCCTCTGGCTGCCGCCGTTCTACGCCTCGCCGTTGCGCGACGGCGGGTACGACATCAGCGACTTCCGCGCGGTGCTGCCGGAGTTCGGCACCGTCGAGGACTTCGTGTACCTGCTGGAGGAGGCGCACCGGCGCGGGATCCGCGTGATCACCGACCTGGTCCTCAACCACACCAGCGACGCGCACCCGTGGTTCCAGGAGTCGCGGCAGAACCCGGACGGCCCGTACGGCGACTACTACGTGTGGAGCGACGACGACTCGCGCTACTCCGACGCGCGGATCATCTTCGTCGACACGGAGACGTCGAACTGGACCTACGACCCGGTGCGCGGCCAGTTCTTCTGGCACCGCTTCTTCGCCCACCAGCCGGACCTCAACTACGAGAACGTCGAAGTGCAGGAGGCGATGCTCGACATCCTGCGCTTCTGGCTCGACCTCGGCATCGACGGGTTCCGCCTCGACGCCGTGCCGTACCTCTTCGAGGAGGAAGGCACGATCTGCGAGAACCTGCCGCGCACGCACGAGTTCCTGAAGAAGTGCCGCAAGGTCGTCGACGACGAGTTCCCCGGCCGGGTACTGCTCGCCGAGGCGAACCAGTGGCCGTCCGATGTGGTCGAGTACTTCGGCGACCCGGAGATCGGCGGCGACGAGTGCCACATGGCGTTCCACTTCCCGCTGATGCCGCGCATCTTCATGGCGGTGCGGCGCGAGTCGCGGTTCCCGATCTCGGAGATCCTGGCGCAGACGCCGTCGATCCCGGAGAACGCGCAGTGGGGCATCTTCCTGCGCAACCACGACGAGCTGACGCTCGAGATGGTCACGGACGAAGAGCGCGACTACATGTACACGGAGTACGCCAAGGACCCGCGGATGAAGGCGAACATCGGTATCCGCCGACGCCTGGCCCCGTTGCTGGAGAACGACCGCAACCAGCACGAGCTGTTCACCGCGCTGCTGCTGTCGCTGCCCGGATCGCCCGTCCTCTACTACGGCGACGAGATCGGCATGGGCGACAACATCTGGCTGCAGGACCGCGACGCCGTGCGCACGCCGATGCAGTGGACACCGGACCGCAACGCGGGCTTCTCGAGCTGCGACCCCGGCCGGATCTACCTGCCGGTGATCATGGACCCGGTCTACGGCTACCAGGCCCTGAACGTCGAGGCGCAGCTCAACAACACGTCGTCGTTGCTCAACTGGACCCGCCGGATGATCGAGGTGCGCAAGCAGCACCACGCGTTCGCGGAGGGCGACTTCAGCGAGCTCGGCGGCTCGAACCCGAGCGTGCTGGCGTACAAGCGGCTGTGGAAGCGCCCCGATGGCCGCGAGGACATCGTGCTCTGCGTGAACAACCTGTCACGCTTCCCGCAACCCGTCGAGCTGGACCTCTCCGAGCACCGCGACTACACGCCGCTGGAGCTCACCGGAGGTGTCAAATTCCCCTCGATCGGGGAACTCCCGTACCTGCTGACCCTTCCGGGTCACGGTTTCTACTGGTTCCAGCTGGTAGAGGCGGGCGACGACAGCGAGATGAGGTGAACCGCGTGATCGATCCCGACGAGCTCACCGACAAGCTGGTCTCCACCCTGCCCGACGTTCTGCCCACCCTGCGCTGGTTCGGCGGCAAGGACCGTCCGATCAACGCCGTCCGTCCACTTCGGACGACGGCGCTGTCCGACGACATGGTCCACGTGATCGTCGACGTCGAGCAGCCCGGCCGCACCGAGGAGTACCAGCTCCTCATCAGCGAGCACTCCGACGGGTTCGACGCGACCGCCGATCCCGAGCGCAACGGCTTACTGCTGGCCAAGATCGCGGCCGGGGACCGCGTGGGCGACATCACGTTCGCGCACGAGCCGGGTGTCGAGCTGCGCACCTCGTTGCGCGGCAGGCCGATCGGCGTCGAGCAGTCGAACACGTCGCTGATCTACGGCCAGCAGTACATCCTGAAGATCTTCCGCAAGCTCGCGCGCGGCGAGAACCGCGACCTGGTGATCCACCGGGCGTTGCGGTCCGTCGGCTGTGAGCACATCGCCCAGCCGCTCGGGTCGATCTCGACCGTGCTGGACGGCGAACAGGTCACGCTCGCGATGCTGCAGGAGTTCCTGCCGGACGCGGTCGAGGGCTGGGACATGGCCAAGACGTCGGTGCGCGACCTGATGGCAGAGGCCGACCTGCACGCGGACGAGGTCGGCGGCGACTTCGCCGGTGAGGCGCAACGGCTCGGCCACGCGGTGGCGAAGGTGCACGCCGATCTCGCCGAGGCGCTCGGAACCAGGCTCGCGGACGACGACGCGGTCACCCACGCCATCGCGGGCATGCAGAAGCGGCTCGACACCGTGCTGGAGTCGGTGCCGGAGCTCGGTCGCTACGAAGTAGCGTTGCGGGCCACGTTCGAGGACGCGCGCCAGCACATCGGCGCCATCGCGATCCAGCACGTCCACGGCGACCTGCACCTGGGTCAGGTGCTGCGGACCGTGCACGGCTGGCTGCTGATCGACTTCGAGGGCGAGCCGGCGGCGACGGTCGAGGACCGCCTCGCGCTGCGGTCGCCGTTGCGCGACGTGGCGGGGATGCTGAGGTCGTTCGACTACGCGGCACGGCAGCTGCTCGTCGGCCAGCCCGACGACGACCAGCTGGCCTACCGCGCGATGGAGTGGACGAAGCGCAACCGGGCGGCGTTCTGCGACGGCTACGCCGAGGTGGCGGCCGACCCGCGGGACAACGCGCACCTGCTGCGCGCGTTCGAGCTGGACAAGGCGGTCTACGAGGTCGCTTACGAGCACGCCAACAGGCCGGAGTGGTTGACGGTTCCGCTGTCGTCGATCGCCCGGATGACCAGCGGAGGCGAGTAGAAACGTGAAGGCCGATCTGGACCGGCTCCTGTCCGGTGCGCACCACGACCCGCACTCGGTGCTGGGTGTGCACACCGTCGGCGACCAGGTGGTCGCACGGGCGTTGCGGCCCGGCGCGTCGTCGGTCGCGGTGGCGTGGGGTGACAAGCAGGTCGAGCTGCCGCGCATCGCCGACGCCCTCTTCGAAGGCGAGCTTCCCGAAGCACCGGGCGACTACCGGTTGCTCGTCACGTACAACGGCGGTCCCGCGGTCGAGGTCGACGACCCGTACCGGTGGCTGCCGACCGTGGGCGAGCTCGATCTGCACCTGATCGGCGAGGGCCGGCACGAGCGGCTGTGGGACGTGCTCGGCGCGCACATCCGTTCGTACGAAACGCCTTCCGGTGACGTCACCGGTGTCTCGTTCGCGGTCTGGGCGCCGAACGCGCGCGGCGTGCGCGTGACGGGCGACTTCGACGGCTGGGACGGACGCGCGAATCCCTTGCGCTCCATGGGTTCTTCCGGCGTCTGGGAAGTGTTCCTGCCGAACGTCCCCGCGGGCTCGCGGTACAAGTTCCGGATCCTCGACGCGAACGGGGTGTGGCACGAGAAGGCCGACCCGATGGCGTTCGCGACGGAGAAGCCGCCGCAGACCGCTTCCGTTGTCACGCGGTCCGAGTACCAGTGGCTGGACGCGGAGTGGGAGGCGCGGCGCGAGGCCACCCAGTGGTCGAACGCGCCGATGTCGATCTACGAGGTGCATCTCGGGTCGTGGAAGCCGGGTCTCGGTTACCGGGAACTGGCGGTCGAGCTCGCGGACTACTGCGAGGACATGGGCTTCACGCACCTGGAGCTGCTGCCCGTCGCCGAGCACCCGTTCGGTGGTTCGTGGGGCTACCAGGTCACCTCGTACTACGCGCCGACCTCGCGGTTCGGGTCGCCGGACGACTTCCGGTACTTCGTGGACACGTTGCACCAGCGCGGTATCGGCGTGCTGGTCGACTGGGTTCCCGCGCATTTCCCGAAGGACGCCTGGGCGCTGGCGAAGTTCGACGGCACGCCGCTGTACGAGCACGCCGACCCGCGGCGCGGTGAGCAGCTCGACTGGGGCACGCTCGTCTTCGACTTCGGGCGCAACGAGGTTCGCAACTTCCTCGTCGCCAACGCGCTGTACTGGATCGAGGAGTTCCACCTCGACGGCCTGCGCGTGGACGCCGTCGCGTCGATGCTCTACCTCGACTACTCACGGCCGGCGGACCAGTGGCTGCCGAACGAGTTCGGCGGCCGGGAGAACCTCGACGCGGTGCGGTTCCTGCAGGAGCTGAACGCGACCGTCTACCGCCGTCACCCCGGTGTCGTGATGATCGCCGAGGAGTCGACGGCGTGGCCTGGCGTGACGCGGCCGACGCACCTGGGCGGGCTCGGGTTCGGGTTCAAGTGGAACATGGGCTGGATGCACGACTCGCTGCACTACCTGTCGCGCGAGCCGATCCACCGCTCGTTCCACCACAACGAGATGACGTTCTCGCTGGTGTACGCGTGGAGCGAGAACTTCGTGCTGCCGCTGTCGCACGACGAGGTGGTGCACGGCAAGGGCTCGCTGTGGCAGCGGATGCCGGGTGACGACTGGAACAAGGCCGCGGGCGTGCGCTCGCTGCTCGCGTTCATGTGGGCGCATCCGGGCAAGCAGCTGCTGTTCATGGGTGGCGAGTTCGGGCAGCAGCAGGAGTGGTCGGAGTCGCGGTCGCTGGACTGGCACCTGGTCGAGCAGGGCGGCCTGCACCAGGGCATCCAGTCGCTGATGCGGGATCTGAACTCGGTGTACCGGACGGCTGCGGCGTTGTTCTCGCACGACGTCACGCCCGAGGGGTTCCAGTGGATCGACGCGAACGACTCGGCCGGCAACGTGCTGTCGTTCCTGCGCGTGGGTGAGGACGGGTCGACGCTGGCGTGCGTGGCGAACTTCGCCGGGATGCCGCACCACGACTACCGGGTCGGGCTGCCGTCCGCCGGGCGGTGGAAGGAGCTGGTCAACACCGATGCCGTGCACTACGGCGGTTCAGGTGTGGGCAACATGGGTGGCGTCGAGGCTGAGGCCAAGCCGTGGCACGGGCGGCCGTACTCCGCTCTGCTGCAGCTGCCGCCGTCCGGTGTGCTGTGGCTCGTTCCCGACCCCGCCGCCGAGGCCGTGACCGAGGCTCTGCCCGTGCTCAAGGCTGACTGACTTGTCCGGCAGCGCTCCGTTCCAGTAGAGCGCGCCGGACACCGTCACCGTCGCCGGTGTGGTGCCAGGGCAGGTGCGGACGATCTGGTCCACCAGGTCGAACGGCGTGGAGTCCGGGCAGCCGGTGAGCTTCAGGCTGGTCAGCGGCACGCTGCCGGTGTTGGTGACGGTGATCGTCAGGGTGTTCCGCGCGGCTTCGAGCTTGAGGTCGTAGGCGGACACTCTGAGGAACACGCAGGTCCAGTGGATCTCCGTGGTCGTCGTCGCGAAGAACCGGACGGTGGCGGCGTTCCGCGGCGCGATCATGCCGTAGTTGTTGTACCGCTTGTCCTGTTGTGGCCGGCGGGCGTAGGTCCGTCCGGTTTGGATGTTGGCCTTGTCCTCGAACCGGAGCCCGATCGCGGTCGCCGGGCCGGGCTTCCTGCTGCCCGCCCACACGGACAGGTCGTAGATGCCGCCGGGGATCGCGTCGAGCGTGGATTCCACGGTGCCGGGCCCGATGATCATGCCGGTGCGCGGGTTCGGCGCGATTCCTCCGACGCAGCCCGGCATGGTGGGATCGGCCCCTGGCCAAGAAGGCGAGGTCTGAGGGCCCAAGAGGAGCAACGCGGCGAACAGGAATTCGCGCACGCTTGGAAATGTAAGTCCGCTGATGCACTTCAGCCCGGTGAACCTGATCAGTCCGCGGCACGTTGGCTTCTGTATGCGCCTGAGTTCGACGAGTAGGACGCCCCTCAAGCCGACCGACAGGCACAATGGCCTCATGCCGCTCCGGAGCATCGCGCTGGTCGTCGTCACCGCTCTGCTCGCGGTGGGGTGCACGGCCCAGGTCCCCGGCCGTCCCCGTGCCGCCAAGGTGGTGAAGAAGGAGGCGTCCTCCGAGACCATCCAGGTCAGGGGCACGGACAACGGCGCCATCGACAAGCTGGCCGCGACCGCCCTCACCGACATCGACGAGTTCTGGAAGCAGTCGTTCCAGGAGTCGTTCAACAAGCCGTGGAAGTCGCTGACCGGGGGCTACTACTCCGTCGACACGGCCGACGCCTCCGCGAAGCCGCCGCCGTGCACGCAGAAGGCCGCGGACGTGGAGGGCAACGCCTTCTACTGCCCGGCCGCCGACGCCATCGCGTGGGATCGCGCGTCGCTGCTCCCGGTGCTGCAGGACCGCTTCGGCGAGGCCGCCGTGGTCGTCGTGCTGGCCCACGAGATCGGCCACGCCGTGCAGAACCGCATGGGCATCACGCCCGAGGCCGAGCGCCGCGAGCCGGAGAAGTACCCGACGATCCTCACCGAGGCCCAGGCCGACTGCTTCGCCGGCTCGTTCCTGCGCAACGTGACCGACGGCAAGTCCCAGCGCCTCGACATCGGCGCGGACGCCCTGGACCAGGCACTGGGCGCGCTGATCACGTTCCGCGACCCGGTCGGCACCTCGCCGGAGGACGAGCAGGCGCACGGCAGCGCGTTCGACCGCGTGGCGGCGTTCCAGGACGGCTACGAGCAGGGCACGAAGTTCTGCGGGGCCATGTCCGTGCAGAACCGCACGTTCACCCAGCGCGCCTTCACGACGACCACCGACCGCGCGAACGGCGGCAACCTGCCGTTCGCGCAGATGCTCGAGTCCGTGACGCCCGACCTGGACGGTTACTTCAAGACGCTGGCGACGACGGCGGGCAAGACCTGGCCGTCGCCGCGCGCCGAGGCCGCTCAGACCGAGCCGGACTGCTCCGGTGACCAGGGCCCGGTCGCGTACTGCCCGTCGGACAAGACGATCAAGATCGACACCAAGGACGAGCTGCCGTTGCTGCACAAGGAGCTCGGCGACTACGCGACGGGCACGCTGATCGCGACCCGGTACGCCATGGCCGAGCTGGCCGTCCTGGGCAAGCCGACCGAGGGCGAGAAGGCCTCCGCGGCCGCCCTGTGCCTGGCCGGGGCGTACACGGGCGCGGTGTTCCAGCGACAGGGCAGCCAGTTCGGGCTGTCGCCGGGTGACTTCGACGAGGCCGTCACCGTGCTGCTGAAGTTCGACTACGCGGCGCGGGACGTGAAGGGTCAGGACGCGGTGGAACCGGGGTTCGCGCGGGTGGCGCGGTTCCGGGAGGGCGTGTTCGAGGGCCCGAAGAAGTGCGGCATCTGACCTGGCCTCAGGCGCGCCACCTCAGGTGCAGGTGGCGCACTCCCCGCAGCACGCCGTAGGTCCGTTCGGGCTCGGTGCCGGGTTCGACCTCGAACTCGGGGATCGCGGTCAGGATCCTGTCGAACACGATGCCGAGCTCCAGGCGGGCCAGGTGCATGCCCAGGCACCGGTGCACGCCGGAGCCCCAGCCGAGGTCGCGTCCCCGTTGCTGCCGGTCGAGCCGGAAGTCGGCGGGGTCGTCGACGTACTGCTCGTCGCGCGTTCCCGAGCCCCACGCCAGCAGCAGCCGGTCGCCGGGGCGCAGGTCGACGCCGCCGAGCGTGGTCTCGGCGAGCACGGTCCGTCCGGTCGCGGCCACCGCGGACTCGTGACGCACGATCTCCTCGATCAGCCTCGGCACGAGCGTCCGGTCGGCGGCGACCTCGCGCCGGGTCGCGGGATCCTCGGCGAGCTGCAGCATCAGGCTGGAGATGGTGTCGACGGTCGTGAGAAAACCCGCGCTGACCATCAGGAACGCGTACTTGAGCAGTTCGGCGCCGGTCGCGGTTCGCCCGTCCACTTCAGCGTGGACGACGGCGGTCAGCACGTCGCTGTGGTCCGTGCGTTCGCGGCGCTCCGCGATCTCCTGGCGCAGGAACTCGACCAGGCCCGCACCGGCGCGATGGGCGTCCTCCACCGACGTCGGCGCCACGAGGTCGCGCGTCAACGCGGCGAGCTCGTGCTGGCGTTCCCTCGGCACACCCATGACCTCGGCGATCACCAACGACGGGATGCGTGCGGCGAGTTCACCCACCACCTCGCACCGTCCGCGCGGTGCCACCTCGTCGACGACCTGGTCGGTGATCTGCCGGATGAACGGCTCGTGTGCTCGCACGGCCGGTGGCGTGAAGAATTTCTGGAGGACGTCCCGCCAGCCGGAGTGCACCGGGGGGTCGGACTCGAACAGCGGCGCGCGGGTGGACTCGGCGTCCGGCACCATCGCCACCGCCCCCAGCCCCTGTACGGCCGCGCTGAAGGTCTCGCCGTCCTTCGCGACGGTGACGATGTCGTCCTGCTTCGACACCACGTAGAAGCCGTTGTAGGCGTCGCTGCGGGCGACCGGGCACTCGTTGCGCAGGTCCGCGAGCAGCTCGTGAATCGTCGGCACGACAGCCTGGTCGTGGTGGTCGAAACCACGGATCCGATCTTTGAGGCTTTCCCCCACCGTGCGCTCCGTCCCGTGATCCCGGTGTCCGCGACAACAGATAACACGGACACCGGTGCACACAGCTGGGCCGATCGGGTGGCGCCGCCAGTGACGTTCGATCACTGGCGTTCGATCAGCGCCGTTCGACCGGCGCCTGGTCGGTCACGATGGAGATCCGTGCGCCCGGAATCGTGAGGTTGCCGCCCTTGAGGTCGGTGTTGCGCACCGTGACCTCGGTGAACGTCACGAACGGCACGTTCAGGGGAGGCGGGCTCGCGGCCGTGTAGTTGACCGGGATCTTGATCCCGAGGATGTTCAGGTTGCCCTTGAGCTGCACCGTGAACAGCTCGATCAGCGGGGGCTCCTTCGAGCCGGGCACCGGAGTCCGGTTCACCGTGGAGGTGCTGCCGGCGCGGGCCGCGGTGATGAGTTTGATGCCCGGCTGCACCTCGGCCGACTGCACCAGGTCCTTGATCTTCATGTCGCTCGTCGTGAACTTCAGGACCTTGATGACCTGGCCGTTCAGCAGCGAGTCGACGACGCCGACGAAGTTGAGGCCGCCGAGGTCGAGCCGGGACGCGTTCAGGGTCCACTCACGCCCTCCCGCCGCCACCGGGGCAGGGGCCGGTGGCGGGGGCGCCGACGACGAAGGCGGCTCCGTGCTGGGCGGAACAGTAGGCACGGACGACGACGCCGGCGGTGGAGTGGCACTGCTGCTTGACGCGGGGGGTGGCTCCGAGGTGGTCGTCGGAACCGGTGAGCTGCTGCTCGGATCGGGCGGCGGCTCCGTGCTCGACGGCGGTTGCAGCGCCAGGACCGCGATCATGGCGACCGCGGCCATCGGCTGTGTTCGCATCATGTGGGTTGGACCCTCTGGGTGGGCTCGGTGCCGCTCTCGGCCTTCTTCGGCTTCTTGGGCTCGTTCGTCCACGCCACGGCGAGGGCGCCCCCGAGCAGGCTGAAGAGGGTGCCGAAGATGAAGCCGCCGAGGTTGGTCACGACGATCGCGACCAGCGACAGCAGCACCGTGACGATGCCGGCCGCCAGCCGGAACTTGGGCGCCACCCACAACGACACCGCGCAGAGGACCAGCAACGAGCCGATCAGCAGCGCGGACACGCCACCGAGCGTCTGGATCGAGATGACCATGTCGCCGAGCTTCAGGCCGGCGTACGGCGGAAACAGGATGATGAGCGCGCCCAGGGCTACGAACAGGCCGGCCCAGAAGGGCCGGCCACGTCGCCACGCGGTGAAGCCGCGCCAGAACCTCAGAAGCACTCTTGCTTCCCCTGGCGGATGGTCAGGTTCATGCCCTTGAACCTGATGGTCTGAGCCGTCGTGGACCAGGCCGTCTGCTGCAGGTTCGCGATGTTCGCCGAGTCAGCCTGCAGACCGAACGAACCCGGCAGGCCCCTGAGGCCGTCCGGTCCCTTGGTCACCTTGCTCGCGTCGACGCCGATGTCGGGGTTGCCGAGCACCAGGTCACCGTTGAGGTCGGTCAGACCGACGACCAGGTTGTCCGCGGACATACCACCCACGTCGGCCGCGGTGATGCGCATCGTCACGTCACCGACGATCGGCATGTTGGGCACGAACACCGACTGGCAGAACTTGTCGAGCGTCGCGGTCTTGAAGCCGCTGACCGCGACGACGTGCACCTGCCCGTTCGCGCCCGCGTCCACACCACCGAACTGGACGAAGCCCTTGCCCGTCAAGTTCTCCGCGCCCACCTTGAAGCTCGTGCCGGACACCGCGAACGAGGCGGCCAGCGCTCCCTGGGACATGCCGAAGAGGAGGACACCAGCACCCACGGCACCAATACCGAGCACCCCGACGAACCGTGCCCAGCGCGTTCTACCCATACCGCCAAACTCCTTCCACACCGAAGGCTTGCAAGGCTGGACTGTGCGCTTCGAAACATCGGCAGGACAACGAAAACGAGTCCGCGCAGTCTTGAAATCACCCCAGGGGGTGAGGACGTTTCACGTTTGGCCCCTGGTCCTTGCGCAACGGGCATGAACCTCTGTTAGTAGGGTTCCGGCTCATGGGGATCGGACGAATCGCCGTCGCACTGGCCGCGACCGCAGCGCTGACCGCCTGCGCCTCCGTGGTCGAGGGGGAGCCGAAGGGCGAGCGCCCCGACCCCACGAAGGTCGCGGGCCTGGAGATCTCCAACGGCCCCTCGGGCCCGAAGCAGGGCGTCCCGGACGCCGATCTGAGCGTCGAGAACGGCGACGGCGGCGAGATGGACCGCCTGGCGATCAACACGCTCGCCGACGTCCAGGAGTTCTGGAAGGCCGAGATTCCCCAGTCCTTCCCCGGCAAGACGTTCGAGCCGGTCAAGCGCCTCATCTCCTACGACTCCAACGGCAAGGGCGTCGAGGTCTGCAAGCTGAACACCGCGGGCGTCGCCAACGCCTTCTACTGCGCCCTCGACGACAGCATCACCTGGGACCGCGGCGAGCTCCTGCCGATGCTCAAGGACTCCTTCGGCCCCATGGCCGTCGTCACCGTCCTGGCTCACGAGATGGGCCACGCCGTCCAGTACAAGCTCGGCCCGGCCTCCAACATCGGCGCCAACACCCCGTCGATCGTCAAGGAGCAGCAGGCCGACTGCTACACCGGCGTCTTCATGCGCTGGATCGCCGAGAACAAGTCCAGGCACTTCGAGCTCAGCACCGGCGAGGGCCTCAACCAGGTCCTGCAGACGATGTTCTTCATCCGTGACGCCGCCGGCACGTCG
>JAVXWK010000526.1:0-8911 GCA_032230575.1 Pseudonocardiales bacterium
GGCGGAATCGCCCTGGCGGTAGCGGGTCTCGTGCCCGACCTGGCCGCTGTGCACGCGCAGGCCCCGTTCCTGTGCGACTTCCGCAGGGCGCTGAACGTCTGCGGCCGCCCGCCCTTCACCGAGCTCACGACCTACATCGCCGAGAACCGCCGTTCCGACATCTTCCCGACACTGTCCTATTTCGACGGTGTCGGATTCGCCGCCAGAGCCGTGGCCAGTGCCTGGTTCTCGATCGGCCTGATGGACGACATCGTGCCGCCGTCCACCGTGTTCGGCGCCTACCACGCCTACGCCGGACCCCGTCAGATCCAGGTCTGGGAGCACAGCGCCCACGAGGCGGGCGGCTCCGACGACCTCGACATCGCACTAGACGCCTTCCGTTCCCGTCTCTTGGAGAAACAATGAGAATCGCCGCCGCTTCTCTGGCAGCAGTAGCAGCTCTGGTGGTCGCGAGCTGCTCGTCGGGCTCCGACTCCGGCTCCGGCAACACCGTGAACTGGTGGACCTGGGACGACAAGCAGGCAGTCGCCTACGGCGAGTGCGAGAAGGCGTTCGAGGCCGCCAACCCCGGCACCGACGTGAAGATCACCCGCTACAACGTCGACGACTACTTCACCAAGCTCACCGCCGGTTTCGTCGCGGGCACCGCGCCCGACGCGTTCCAGAACTCGGTGCAGTTCCTCCAGGCCTACGCCGGACAGCACCAGCTGATGCCGATGGACGACCTGATCGCCAAGTCCTCCGTGGACATGAAGAAGTACTCGGTCGGCGTCGACACCTGGAAGTTCACCGACGGCAAGCAGTACGCGCTGCCGCTCGACTGGGCCGCCGCAGGCATCTACTACAGCAAGGACGCACTGACGAAGGCGGGCATCGCCGAGGCCGACGTGGCCAAGATGACCTGGAACCCCGACGACGGCGGCACGTTCGAGAAGATCGTGGCGCGGCTGACGATCGACAAGAACGGCAAGCGCGGCGACGAGCCCGGCTTCGACAAGAACGCCATCGCGACCTACGGCGTCGGCGCGATCGCGGGCCGCAGCTTCATCGGCGAGACCACGTGGGCACCGCTGGTCTCGACGCTGGGCTGGAAGATGGGCGACAAGGAGCAGTGGCCCACCAAGTTCAACTTCACCGACCCCCGCTTCATCAAGACGATGAAGTGGGTGACGGCGCTGACCGAGAAGGGCTTCTCCCCGAAGCTCGGCACCTTCACCACCGGCAACCAGTCCACGATCTCCGACATCGACCTGGTCGGCTCCGGCAAGACCGCGATGACCATCGGCGGCTCCTGGTCCGCGCCGTCGTTCGGCAAGATCCCGGGCGTGCCCGTGGGCATCGCGCCGACTCCGCTCGGCCCTGAGGGCAAGCGGTCGGTCCTGTCGAACTCCAACGGCAACAACATCTGGGCCGGCACCAAGAACCCGGACCTGACCTGGAAGTGGGTCAGCTACATGGGCAGCGAGGAGTGCCAGACCAAGGCGGGCGCCACCGGCACGTTCTTCCCGTCGATTCCTGCCGCCATGGACAACACCGTCTCGTCGATGAAGTCCCAGGGCGTCGACCTCTCCGTCTACAACCAGTACGTGAAGGACGGCGTGCTCTACCCGTCCTCCGCCTACGCCAACGGCTCCGCGGTGCAATCCGCCGAACAGCCCCTCATCGAGGCCTACTTCGGCGGTCAGCGACAGGATGACGTGTTCGCCGAGATGGAACGCGTCTCCCAGGAGATACTGGCCAAGAACTGAACAGGAGCCCCAGGAGTGGTGTTGCGGATACCGACCAGGCGCGTGCTCGCGGATGACGTCTACGAGCAGATCCGCGCGCTGATCATGAGCGACGGCATGGAACCGGGCGCCCGAGTCAACATCGACGAGGTAGCGCGCCAGCTCGAGGTGTCCCCAACGCCGGTCCGGGAGGCCCTGGCCCGCCTCGAGTCGGAAGAACTGGTCAGCAGGCTCCCGTTGCGCGGCTACCGCGTGACGGACCTGCTGAACCGCAAGCAGGTCGACGACCTGTACTCGCTGCGACTGCTGCTGGAGCCGCCTTCCGCGGCTCTGGCGGCAGGCCGCATGACCCCCGAGAACATCCGTCTGGTCGAGGAGGAGCTGGCCACCTGCCCGGCCGCTCCCGCTGACAACGCCTACGACGACTACAAGAACCTGACCGCGCACGACCAGCGCCTGCACGAGCTCATCCTGCGCATCGCGGGGAACGAGGCCGTGCTGCAGTCATTCGCCAAGACCCACTGCCACCTGCACCTGTTCCGGCTCAATTTCCAGCAGCCGTTCGGGGTGCAGACCATCACCGAGCACCGCGCGATCGTGGACGCGCTGATCGCTCGCGACGAGGCGGCGGCCAGCGCGGCGATGACCGCGCACCTGGAGGTCGCGCGGTCCCGTTTACTGGACCGGATGTAGCCAGCTGATCAGCGCACGCCACGCCGGGGACGAGAACGCGAGCACGCGACCACCCGCGTTCTTCGAGTCCCTGACCAGTGCGTCGAGGCCAAGCCACACCTCGACGCAGTTGTCGTCCTCGGTGCCGCCGCTGTAGCTGCTCTTACGCCATGCGCGTTCCTGGGTCATCGAGTTCCTCTCGCGGCTGACCGGCGTACTCCGCCAGCTTCCGCCGCGATTGTTCCGCACTCAAGGCGACCTGATCCAGACGGTCGAACAGCAGCCGGGTGCGCGCGATGGCCCCGGATCCTGCACGAACACCTTCGCGAGGTCGGTGGAGGTGAAGGCGACGGGCCTCGCCTTCTCGTACTCCCAGAGCACGCGGCTGCTCGACGCCACCGCTGCCTCGGCGGACACGATCCGGATGTTGTGCGTGTTGAACAGCAGCCTGCGGTACTGCTCCTGCATGACCCGGTCGTCGCCTGCTCGGACTTGCAGCGCATGCTCATGGACGAAGAACAAGCAAGTCGGCCTGTCGTGCCGTCGCAGGATCGCCTGACGGTCCACCCGGAACTGGACGACCTGTGGAATTCGCTCCTCTGTCACGAATCCGGTCAGCCGGTAGATGCCGTCGGCGTATTCGGGAGTCTGCAGAAGGCCTGGTATCGCGCGTTGCGTGACGTGCTGGGGCTGACGGTGGAGGAGTTCATGCCACTGCGCTGACTCCGCTCGGAGCGCGGCAAGGAGCGTCGCGGCACTCGTGACGCCGTGGGCGCTCAACGACGCCCGTCCGGACCACTACATCACCCGCGCTGACGCGCGGATTGAACCGTTTCAACTCGCTGTCCGGTTGTGGACAGGCTTGTGTCGGTCGTCTTGACGTGTCCCCGCGTGCCCGACACCCTGGCTGTCGCCCCAGAAATTGAAACGTTTTATCCAGCGATGAAGGTGGAGACGACGTGCGGCGACGGGTGTTCCTGAAGACATCGGCGGTCGGACTGTCCGCGGCCACGCTGCCGATCGGGGTGGCGGAAGCGTCGGAGGAACGGGCGGGCGGCCTGCGGGTCGTGCGCACCACGGTCGAGTACGCGGAGACGTTGCTGGGCACCGACGTCACGGCGCCGCGCCTGGGCTGGGTGCTGGCGGCGGGCGGGACCGGCGCGCGGCAGACGGCCTACCAGGTCGAGGTCGGCACCGCGCCCGGACGTTCGGACGTGTGGCAGTCGGGCCGGGTGAAGTCGGATCGCACCACCGGAATCCCGTACCAGGGCAAGGAGCTGCGGCCGCGCACGCGGTACCACTGGCGGGTGCGGGTCTGGGACGGTTCGAACCGCGTGTCGGGGTGGAGTGCGAACGGCTGGTGGGAGACGGCGTTGCTCGGCACGCCGTGGCAGGCGCGGTGGATCGGGGCGCCGGACACGACGCTCGGCTTCACCGGTGCCTCGTGGATCTGGTCGGCCACGACGCCGCCGGAGAGCAGGTGGTTCCGCGCGAGGCTGGAGCTGCCTGCGGACGCGGTCCGGGTCCGTCTGGTCGCGACCGCGGACGACGACTTCACGTTGTACGTCAACGGGTCCGAGGCAGTCCACGTGCCGGAGCAGGCGGACGTGTGGAAGATCGGCCAACGGGCGGACGTCACGCGTCTGGTGAACGGCAGGCGGATCGTGCTCGCTGTCCGTGCCACGAACCGTTCTCCCGGACCGGCGGGACTGCTGGTGCGGCTGGTCGCCGACCTGCCAGATGGTCCGCGCGAGCTCGTCACCGGGCCGGGGTGGAAGGTGGCCGAGACCGAGCAGACCGGCTGGCAGACACCTGACTTCGACGACTCCGGGTGGACCGCCGCGACCGTGCTGGACCCGTACGGCCAAGGGCCGTGGGGTTCGAACGTCAGCGTGGGGGAGCAGCCGGCACCGTTGCTGCGCAAGGAGTTCACGCTGGGCAAACCGGTCAGGAGCGCGAGGTTGTACGTCAGCGGTCTGGCGTACCACGAGACCGAGATCAACGGCCGCCGCGTCGGTGACCGGGTGCTGGATCCCGGCTTCACCGACTACGACAACACCGTTCTGTACGCGACGCACGACGTCACCGGGTTGGTCAGGTCCGGCCGCAACGCCATCGGTGTGACGCTGGGCCGCGGGTTCTTCGGCATGAAGTCGCCGAACGTGTGGCATTGGGAGAACCCGCCGTGGCACGACGAGCCGAAACTGCTGGCGCAGCTGGAGATCGACCATCCGGACGGCACGCGCACGACGATCGCGTCGGACGAGTCGTGGCGCCTCACCGACGGCCCCACACTGTCGAACTCGCTCTACACCGGCGAGACCTACGACGCCCGGCTGGCGCCGAAGGACTGGGCCAAGCCCGGTTTCGACGACTCGAAGTGGCAGAAGGCGCCGATCCGGCCCGCGCCGAAGGGCACGCTGAAAGCCCAGGAGCACGAACCGATCCGCGTGGTCGAGTCGGTCACTCCCGTTGTCAGCTCACCGAAGCCCGGTGTGTTCGTGGCGGACATGGGCCGCACGATGTCCGGCTGGACGCAGCTGACGGTGCAGGCACCCGCGGGCACGGTGGTGCGGCTCAAGCACGGCGAGACGCTGAACTCCGACGGCACCGTGCACATGGAGAACGGTCACGTCACCGGCAACCGCATCCAGCTCGACGAGTACGTCTGCGCCGGGCAGCAGGAGACGTGGGAGCCGAAGTTCTCCTACAAGGGTTTCCGGTACGTGGAGGTGACCGGGCTGACGGTGGCACCGAAGCTGCTCGGCCGGGTCGTGCACTCGGATGTGCCGCGGGCGAGCACGTTCCGGTGTTCGGAGCCGTTGTTCGAGCAGTACGACGCCGCGATGCGCCGGACCGTCCTCAACAACCTGCACGGCATCCCCACCGACACGCCGACCTACGAGAAGAACGGCTGGACGGGCGACGCGCAGGTCGGCGCGCCGTCGATGCTCGCCGAGTTCGGGATGGCGAAGTTCTTCACCAAGTGGCTCGGAGACCTCGCGGACAGTCAGGACGCCGCCGGGCAGCTGCCGGTGATCGTGCCCAGCGGCGGCTGGGGCTACCGCGAGCTGGCGCCCGCACCGGAGTGGACGACGGTGTACCCGTTCGTGCTGCGGGAGATGTACCGGATCTACGGCGACGACCGGCTGCCCGTGCAGCACTGGCCGGTGCTGACCCGGTATCTGGACTGGGAGATCGGACGGCTGCGCGACGGCCTTGCCGTCACGGCGCTCGGCGACTTCCTGCCGCCCGGCTCCGGCGGCATTCCGCCCGAGGACACCAGGCTCACCGCCACGGCCTACCTCTACCGCTCCCTGCTGCACGCCGCCGAGCTCGGTGACGCGATCGGCAAGCCCGTTCCGCGTTACCGCGAAGTGGCGGCCGGCCTGTTGTCCGCGTTCAACAACGCGTTCCTCGGCGCGGGCTACTACCGCACCGCGAAGGACCCGGACTACCGGCAGACGTCCAACGCGATTCCGCTGGCGTTCGGCATGGTGCCCGCGGGCTCCGTCCAAGCCGTCGCCGACCGGCTCGCAGCCGAGGTGAAAGCCAACGGAAACCACGTGAACGTCGGCTGCCTCGGCGCGAGTGTGCTGCTGAAGGCGTTGAGCGACAACGGACACGCTGACGTCGCCACGGCGATGGCCACCGAGCGGTCGTACCCGAGCTGGGGCCACTGGTTCGCGAACGGCGCCGACACCATGTGGGAGATGTGGGACACCGGCACTCGGTCGCGCAACCACTACTTCAAGGGCATGGTCGCGCAGTGGCTGTACGAGCACGTCGCCGGGCTGGTGCCGGGTGACGCGGGCTACCGGACGTTCACGGTCCGGCCGAACGCGACGGCCGCGGTGTCGTGGGCACGGCTGGAGTTCGAGAGCGTGCGCGGGCGGATCGGCGTGTCGTGGGCGAAGGTCGACGGTGTGCTGAAGCTGACCGTCGACGTACCGGTGGGCTCCACCGCCGAGGTGCACGTGCCCGGTGGGGCGGTGAAGTCGGTGCCGCACGGCCGGTGGACGTTCAACGGAAAAGCCTGAGAGGAACCGCCTCGGCGAGCATGCGGTAGCCCGTCGGGTTGAGGTGCAGATGATCACCGACGTCCGCGGCGGGCAGGAGCTGCCGCGGACTCGCCGGATCACGGACGGCGGCGTCGAAGTCGAGCAGGCCGTCGAAGTGTTTCGAGGCCCGGATCCAGCGGTTCACGGTCTGCCGGGCCTCCTCGCGGAATCCCTCGTCGTAGAAGCTGGCTCCGAACGGCGTCAGCGTCGCTCCGAACACCTTGATGCCGTGCGCGTGGGCCCGTTCGACGATCTGCTGGTAGGCGCAGATCAGGTCGTCAGCTACCTGCTTCTGCGCGGCTTCGGCCGGTTGAGCCGTGCCGATGTCGTTCACACCCTCGAACAGGATCAGCCACCGAACCCCGCTCTGGGCCAGGAGATCGCGGTCGAGCCGGGCCAGCACGCTCGGTCCCAGGCCGTCGTTGAGGACCCGGTTGCCGCCCGCGGCCTGGTTCAGCACGGAGATACCGCTGGGGATCCGGTCGAAGAGCCGGTCGGGCCAGCGGTCGTTGCCATTGGTCGTCGAACCCCGGCCGTCGGTCAGCGAGTCACCGATCACCACGACGGCCGAGGCACTCGAGAGCACCTCGACGCCGCTGAGGAAGTACCAGTGGTCGGTGGGTGTCGCGCCGGGCAGGTCAACCGCTTCGACGTGGTTGCCCGCCAGGAGATGGGACGTGGTGCGCGAGCCGGGGTGCGAGGTGATGTCGCTGGACGCCTGCCCGCGCGCCAGATAGGTGGTGACGGTGAGGTTCGATCCGGGCTTCAGCGGGAAGTCCAGCGGATCGGACACGATCAGCGCGCCCTTCGGAACGTCCACTGAGGACCGTCCGTTGAAGGTGACCCGTTGCCGCGTGTTCGGCGCAATCGCGCTGACTCCCGCGCGGCCGTCCACCGGAAGCGCGACCGTGACCGCGGTGATCGGCAGCACCGCGCCACCGAACGCGTTGGAGAAGCGCAACCGCATCCGCCGTCCGCCCGTCGTGACCCGGACGGTCTGGCGCAGCGTGGCATCGGCCAGCACCAGACCGTTCTGGGTGAACGGTGGAGGCGGCATGTTGCCCGGCTCGGTCAGCTGCGGCATCGACGTCCACGTGTTCACCCAGCCTGTTCGCGCTGGAGCTTGAGCTTGCGCCACGGCGGGGGTGAGCACACCGGTGGCCGCCAGACCGAGGAACGAACGCCTGCGCATCTTC
This sequence comes from Pseudonocardiales bacterium, assembly GCA_032230575.1. Taxonomy (GTDB): domain Bacteria; phylum Actinomycetota; class Actinomycetes; order Mycobacteriales; family Pseudonocardiaceae; genus Lentzea. The sequence continues at coordinate 7,657 of JAVXWK010000526.1, forward strand.
CACTCCCTCTCGCAAAGGGGTTGAAAGATCAACGTAGGAGCGCCGGCGAACGAGCGTCAATCGCCAGCGGTTTCGAATTCATTTTCGAAACTTTTCGGCGTCACCCGCGGGAGATATCGCCGCAACGGCTGGGACTTCCGCACCAGCGCCCTGAGGTCGGCGAGTGTGCCGTGCACCGCGCCCACGGCACGCGCCTGCACCAGGACGTTCCCCAGCGCGGTCGCCTCGGCGGGTCCCGCTACCACCGGGATACCGCATGCGTCGGCGGTGAGCTGGCACAACAGCTCGTTGTGCGAGCCACCGCCGACGATGTGCACGACCTCGACCTCCTTGCCGGACAACCGCTGGGCGTCCGCGATGGCGTCGCGATGGGCCAGCGCGAGACTGTCCAAGATGGACCGCACGATCTCCGGCGGTGTCATTTCCCTGCCGCACTGCCGCTGGATTCGTCCGGGCATGTCGCCGGGCGGCAGGAACACCGGGTCGTTGGGGTCGAACATCGAACCCGTCGCGTTGACGGCTTCTCGCAGCAGCGGTTCCAGCTCGACGTCCCAGCAGCGCAGGCATTCCTGCAGCAGCCACAGGCCCATGACGTTGCGGAGGTACCGGATCGTGCCGTCGACGCCCCCCTCGTTGGTGAAGTTGGCGGCCCGGCTCTCTTCGGTGAGCACGGGTTCGGTGAGCTCTACACCCACCAGCGACCAGGTGCCGCACGAGATGTAGGCGAACCGTTCGGTCTCGGCTGGCACGGCGACCACCGCGGAGGCGGTGTCGTGCGAGCCGACCGCGGTGACCGGAACGCCTTCGAAAGTGCCCGCCCGGTCACCGGGATGTCGCAGGTCCGGAAACAGGTTGGCGGGCAGGTCGCGGGTCAGCTCCGGTGACCACCGTCCAGTTCGGACGTCGATCAGGCCGGTCGTGGTGGCGTTGGTGTACTCGGCGCCGCGTTCCCCGGTCAGCCAGTAGGAGAGCAGGTCGGGGATCAGCAGCAGCTGGGACGCGTGCGGCAGCAGCGGTTCGGCCATCAGCTGGAACATGGTGTTGAACGGCTGGAACTGCAGGCCGTTGATCTCGTACAGACCTTCCTGGGGCTTGCTGCCCTCGGTGCGGCAGTCGCGGTAGTGCACGGGGTTGCCGAGCAACGCGCCGCGGGCGTCGAGCAGGCCGTAGTCGACCGCCCAGCTGTCGATGCCGATGCTGTCGAGGCCGACGGAGTCCAGTTCGGCGGCCAGCCGTAGCCCGGTGAGCACTTCCC
>JAVXWK010000556.1:0-19226 GCA_032230575.1 Pseudonocardiales bacterium
GGTCTCGCCCGCCTCGGTGAGCTTCCAGCCCTGGCCGATGTCGGTGAAGCCCAGGTTCTCGAGCCACATCGGTTCGAACCAGGAGAACGGGACGTAGATCTCGGCAGCGTCCACTTCGGACAGCGGATCGGTGATCCCCGCCTGCTTCCACAGCGCACGGGCGGCGTCGCGACCGGCTTGCGGGTTGACCTGGTCGCGACCGGCGAACGTGGTGGGTTCGGTGCGCATCGCGGTCGCGCGGATCCACGCGGCACGACTTGAGGTCGGTTCGGCGGAGATCACGACCGCGCAGGCGCCGTCCGAGGAGGGACAGGTCTCGTCGTACCGGATCGGGTCCCACAGCATCTTCGAGGCCTGCACCGACTCCACGGTGACGTCCGGCTGTTTCAAGTGCGCATAAGGGTTCTTGGCTCCGTTGCGGCGATCCTTGGCGGCGACCATGGCGCCGATGTGCTCGGGGGCGCTCGCGCGACGGATGTAGGCACGGACGTGCGGGGCGAAGTAGCCGCCCGCGCCCGCGTGCACGGGCATGGTGAACGGGGTCGGCACGGACAACGCCCACATCGCGTTCGACTCGGACTGCTTCTCGAACGCCACGGCCAGCACTCGGTCGTGCACGCCGGACTGGACGAGCGAGGCGGCCACGTTGCCGGTGCTGCCGCCGACCGAACCCGCGGTGTGCACGCGCAGCAACGGTTTCCCGACCGCGCCCAGGGCGTCGGCCAGGAAGAGCTCGGGCATCATCACGCCCTCGAACAGGTCCGGTGCCTTGCCGAGGACCACGGCGTCGATGTCGGACCAGTCCACGCCCGCGTCGGCCATCGCGCGGTCGATCGCCTCACGGCACAGGCCCGCCATCGAGACGTCGAGCCGCTTCGCGGCGTGGTGTGTCTGGCCGGTTCCGACCACTGCTGCCGGGCGCATCAGTCCCGCCCTTCCATCACGCAGACGAGGTTCTGCTGGAGCAGGGGCCCGCTCGTGGCGTGGCCCAGGACCTTGGAAGCGGAACCGTCGTGAACCCGCCGGGCCGCCTCACCGATTCGGGCCAGACCGGCCGCGAACATCGGATTGCCCGCCAGCACGCCACCCGACGGGTTGACGCTGATGTCCCCGAGGCCGAGTGCCTGGCGCAGCAGGATCTCCTGGTGGGTGAACGGCGCGTGCAGCTCCGCGACCTCGACACCCTCGGCCCCGGCCGCCTTGCCCGCGGCCACGGTCGACGGTGAGGTCAGCAGGTCGCGGGCGCCGAAGGACGGTGAGTCCACGCGGTGTTCGAACCCGGTGATCCACGCCGGACGCTCGCACAGTTCCCGAGCGCGATCACCGGCGGCCAGCACGATCGTCGCCGCGCCGTCGGTGATGGGAGCGCAGTCGTGGCGCCGCAAGGGATCGGCCACGTAATCGGACGCCAGTAGCTCGTCGACGCCGAACGAACCGGACAGCTGTGCCAAGGGATTCGACATTGCCGCCGCACGACTGTGCGCGGCCACGGACGCCATCGCGCGCTCGTCCCACAGACCGGCCTCGATGCCCATCCGAGCCTGGATGCCTGCGAGGCCGATCGAATCAGGCCACAGCGGCGACACGACGTACGGATCGAGCTGCATCGCCATCACGCGGCGGAGCTGACCCGCGGACGACTTGCCGAAGCCGTAGACCAGGGCGGTGTCGACCTCGCCGCAGAGCAGCTTCACCCAGGCCTCGTACAAAGCCCAGGCCGCGTCCATCTCGACGTGCGACTCGGCGATCGGCGGGAAGGCGCCGATCGCGTCGACCGCGGAGACGAACGAGAAAGCGCGCCCGGCCAGGTAGTCGGAGGAGCCCGAGCACCAGAAGCCGATGTCGGACTTGGTCAGGCCGAGGGAGCCCAGCACCTCGTGGAAGATCGGCACCAGCATCTCGACACCGTTGGTGGTGCCGTCGGTCTCGCGCACGCAGGGCGTCTGTGCGAACCCGACTACCGCGATGTCACGCATCAGGGCCTCACAGGTGCTGGGAGTAGGAGTCGAACGGCGCGTCCGGCTCGCCGGAAGGCGTGAAGTGGTCGATGTTCTGCATCGTCGGTCCCCACTCCTCGCGCGGTTTCCACACCGCCTCGACGCGCATGCCCATCCGCACGTCCTCGGGCGCGATGCCGAGCAGCAGGTGCAGGAACGGGATGTCCGCGCCGTCCAGCAGCACGTAGGCCGAGACGTAAGGCGGCGGGATGCGCTGGCCGAGGAACGGCACGTTGACCACGCAGAACGTCGTGATCGTGCCGCGGTCGGACAGCTCGACCTGGTCCGTCGTCGGCACACCGTCGGTCGGGCACGCCGGGCGCGGCGGGAAGTAGACCTTCGAGCAGGACGGGCAGCGCTGCGCGATCAGCCGGCCCTCCATCAGGCCGCGCAGGAACGGATCCTCCGTCGGCGACGCCGAGTGCGTGTAGTGCAGGTTCACCGGGGTGATCACCATCGAGACCTCGTCGGCTTCCACCGGTGAATCGCCCGGCTCGTCGGAGAGCTCGAAGCACTCGATGTCCGTGATCGCGCCGACCCGTTCAGCACGCCATCGCACCCGCACGCGGGCGCCGGTGGACATCGCGTCAGCACTACCGGCGTCCACGGCGTGCAGCAGCGAGGTGTCCGAGCCGTCGAGCTGGATCAGCGCCCACGCGAACGGCCGGTCCAGCGGCTGGCCTTCGAGCGGCGAAGGGATCCACGACCAGCCGCGCACCACACCGGTCGACGCCACGTCGACGAACTCGGTGAGCCGTTCGGCGGTCACCGGGTCGTACTCGAGCGGCGGCACGTGGACGCGGCCGTCGGAACCGCGGATCCCCGTCACCTTGCGGCGGCGCAGATCCGTGAGGAACCGGCCCAGGGTGGGGCCGGTGGAGCGCGTGTAGTCGAAGCCCACGTCGAGCGGAGCACTCAGTGGCCGAGTCACAGATCAAAGTGAAACAGGTTCTCGAAATGGTGGCAAGATGGGTGCATGAAGCTCGGTCTGCAGCTCGGCTACTGGGGTGCCGCGCCACCCCCGAACGCCCCCGAACTCGTGGCGGCGGCAGAGGAATTCGGCTTCGACGCGGTGTTCGCGGCCGAGGCGTGGGGTTCGGACGCATTCACCCCTTTGGCGTGGTGGGGATCCGACACGCATCGGGTCCGGCTCGGCACGTCCGTCGTGCAGATGTCCGCACGCACACCGGCCGCCTGTGCGATGCACGCACTGACCCTCGACCACCTGTCGGGCGGACGGTTCGTGCTCGGGCTGGGCGTCTCCGGGCCGCAGGTCGTGGAGGGCTGGTACGGGCGGCCGTTCGCGAAACCCCTTGCCAGGACCAGGGAATACGTCGACATCCTGCGTCAGGTGATGGCCCGCGAGGCACCGGTCAAGAATGACGGCCCCCACTACCCGTTGCCGTATCAGGGGCCAGGCGCGCTGGGCCTGGGCAAGCCGCTCAAGCCGATCACTCACCCGCTGCGCGCTGACCTGCCCATTTGGCTCGGCGCTGAGGGTCCGAAGAACGTCGCGCTGACGTCGGAGATCGCCGACGGCTGGCTCGCGATCTACTACGCGCCCAGGCTCAGCGGCATGTACGACGAGTGGCTGTCCGAGGGGTTCGCGAAATCAGGCCGTAGCAGGGAGAACTTCGAGGTGGCGGCCACGTGCCAGGTCGTCGTGACGGACGATCCGGTGTCGGTCAGGGCGATGCTCAAGCCGTTCGTTGCTTTGTACATCGGCGGAATGGGTGCGCCCGGCATGAACTTCCACGCCGAGGTCTTCACCCGCATGGGATACGGCGAGGCCGTGCAGGACATCGGCAAGCTGTTCCAGGCCGGGCGCAAAGACGAGGCGGCGCAGGTGGTTCCGGACGAGCTGGTGGCCGAGATCAGCATCGTCGGCACCGCCGAGCACGTCCGCGACGAGATCGGGCGGTGGGAGAAGGCAGGCGTCACGATGCTCATCGTCGGGTGTCGCGACGTTGCCTCGATCAAGGCCGTCTCTGAGGCTTGTCAGTAGGTGAAACGCGTTCTACTTTGAGGGTGTGGTCACTGGACTCTGGAACATCGCTGCCGACCAGCCGGACCTGACCGCGCTGGTCGATCCGAGCGGTCGCGAGATCACCTACCGGGAGCTGGCGGCGCAGGCCGACCGCTACGGGCGCGGGTTCGGGGCCTTGGGGCTGGAACCCGGCGACAGCATCGTGTTGATGCTGCCGAACAGCGCCGAACTGGTGGCGGTGTACTTCGCCGCCTACCAGACCGGCCTCTACGTCGTGATGGCAAACTGGCACCTGACCGGGGCCGAGGTCGCGTACCTCGTGCAGGACAGCGGCGCCAAGGCCTTCGTGGCGCACGAACGGTTCGCCGCCGCCGCGACGGAAGCCTCGGCGAGCCTGCCGGACAACGCGAAGTACTCCGTCGGCGACATCGACGGGTTCACGCCGCTCGGCAAGCTCGGCGAAGGCGAAGAAGGCCGCCCGGACGTCCGCACGACCGGCTCTCCGATGCTCTACACGTCAGGCACGACCGGCCGTCCCAAGGGCGTGCGCAGGCCGTTGACCGGCGCGGATCCCGACGTGATCCCACCGTCGGCGCCGTGGTTCTTCGGCATCTTCGGGATCAAGCCGCACGACGGGCACGTGCACCTGTGCGGGTCGCCGCTCTACCACACCGCGGTGCTCAACTTCGTCGTCATCTCCATCCAGCTCGGCCACACCTCGGTGCTGATGGACCACTGGGCGCCGGAGGACATGCTGCGGCTGATCGAGCGGCACAAGGTCACCCACAGCCACATGGTGCCGACCCAGTTCCACCGGCTTCTCGCGCTGCCGGACGACGTCAAAGCCAAGTACGACATGGGTTCGCTGCGCGCGATGATCCACGGCGCCGCGCCGTGCCCGCTCGAGGTCAAACGGCGGATGCTCGAGTGGTGGGGACCTGTCGTGATCGAGTACTACGCCGCGACCGAAGGCGGTGGCACGGCGATCTCCGCGCAGGAATGGCTGCGCAAGCCCGGATCCGTCGGCCTGCCGTGGCCGACATCGGAGATCAAGATCCTGGACGAGGACGGCAACGACCTGCCGGTGGGTGAGCGCGGCCTGGTCTACATGCGGATGGGCGACGCGACCTTCGAGTATCACAAGGACGCGGAGAAGACGAAGGCCGCGCGTGTCGGGAAGCTCTTCACGTTGCAGGACATCGGCTATCTCGACGAGGACGGCTACCTGTTCCTGTGCGACCGCAAGAACGACATGATCATCTCCGGTGGTGTCAACATCTACCCGGCGGAGATCGAGGGCGAGCTCGTCTGCCACCCCAAGGTCGCCGACGTGGCCGTGTTCGGTGTGCCGCACCCGGACTGGGGTGAGGAGATCAAGGCGGTCGTGCAGCCCGCGGACGGCGTTGAGCCCAATGGCGAACTGACTGAGGAACTGCTGGAGTTCGCCCGCACGAGGCTCGCGAAGTTCAAGCTCCCACGGACTATCTCCTACATGGCCGAGTTGCCGCGGGACCCGAACGGCAAGCTGTACAAGCGAAAGCTCCGCAGCCAAGAAGAAAGTTCAAGCAGTGCGTGACGCGATCAAGATGACCCCGGCCGAGGTCGAGGAGTTCCTGGTCGGACAGAAGACGTTGATCGTGGCCACCATCGGCCGCAACGGCATGCCGCACCTCGCTCCGATGTGGTTCGCGGTGCTGGACGGCGTGATCGTGTTCTGCACGGACCGCAAGTCGCAGAAGATCGTCAACCTGCAACGGGATCCGCGGTGCAGCGTGCTCGCCGAGGCGGGGGAGACCTACGACCAGCTGCGCGGCGTGCACATGGAGGGCGTCACCGAGTTCACCCCGGACCTCGGCAGGGTCGTCGACGCCGTGGTGGCGCGCAACTTCGGCGAGGTCGGCGACGACCCCGCAGCGCGCGAAGCGTTGCGCAAGGCGATGTCCAGACGGGTCGCGGTGATCTTCCGTCCGACCAAGACCGCCAGCTGGGACCACCGGAAGACGATGTCGGGAGTGACCCCATGAACCTGAACCGCCGTCAGGTGCTCGCCGGAGCCGGTTTGGCGCTGGCCTCGGGACTCGTGAAGACCTCTTCAGCCTCAGCCGACATCGGCGAGTTCGACGTCGTGGTGGTCGGCTCGGGTGCGGCGGGTATGACCGCGGCACTGACCGCCGCCAAACGCGGATTGAGCTGTGTGGTGCTGGAGAAGGCACCGACCTTCGGTGGTTCAGCCGCCAGGTCGGGTGCCGGTATCTGGATCCCCAACAACGAGATCATCCTCGCGGCCGGCATCCCGGACACGCCGGAGAAGGCCCGCCAGTACATGGCGGCCGTCGTCGGTGACATCCCGGCCGTGCGGCAGCAGGCCTACCTCACCTACGGGCCGCAGATGATCTCGTTCGTCATGCGGAACAGCCCGCTGCGTTTCCGGCACATGGACGGCTACAGCGACTACTACCCCGAGTACCCCGGCGGCATCGCGAGGGGACGGTCGATCGAGCCGGAGATGATGGACGGCCGCGTCCTCGGTGCGGAACTCGCGAACCTCAACCCGCCCTACCTCGCCACCCCGGCGGGCATGGTCATCTACGGCGCCGACTACAAGTGGCTCGCGCTGGCCCTGGTCAACGCCAAGGGAGCCGCGACGGCCGCGGCGGCACTCGCCCGCGGCACGGCGGCGGCGCTGGCCGGTCAGAAGCCCTTGACGATGGGCCAGTCGCTGGCGGGCGGTCTGCGCGCGGGTCTGATGCAGGCGAACGTGCCGGTCTGGCTGAACACCGGCCTGGAAGACCTGCACGTGGAGAACGGCGCGGTGCGCGGCGTGCTGACCTCGCACGGGCTCGTTCGAGCACGGCGTGGCGTGATCATGGGTTCCGGCGGCTTCGAGCACAACGCGGCGATGCGCGCCCAGTACCAGCGTCAGCCCATCGGTACACAGTGGACGGTCGGCGCCAAGGAGAACACCGGCGACGGCCACCGCGCGGGCCAGCGCGCCGGCGCGGCGTTCGACCTGATGGACGACTCCTGGTGGGGCCCCGTGATCCCGACGCCCGGCTCGCCGTACTTCTGCCTGGCCGAACGCACGCTGCCCGGCGGCCTGATGATCAACGCAGCGGGTCAGCGGTTCGTCAACGAAGCGGCGCCCTACAGCGACGTCGTGCACGTCATGTACGACAAGAACCCCGCCGACCCGTGCATCCCGGCGTGGCTCGTCGTGGACCAGAACTACCGCAACAGGTACCTGTTTGCCGATGTCGCGCCCACACTGCCGTTGCCCGACGCCTGGTACCAGGCCGGTGCCGTGGTGAAGAACTGGTCGCTCGACGGTCTGGCCTCGGCCATCGGCGTCCCGGGCACTGCGCTGAAAGCCACCGTGACCCGGTTCAACAACCAGGCGTTCACCGGTCGCGACCCCGACTTCAAGCGCGGCGACAGCGCTTACGACCACTACTACACCGACCCGGCTGTTTTCCCGAACTCGTGCCTGGCCCCGCTGTGGGCGCCGCCGTACTACGCGTTCAAGATCGTGCCCGGCGACCTCGGCACCAAGGGCGGCATGGTCACGGACGCTCGTGCGCGCGTACTGCGCCCGGACGGTTCGGTCATCCCGGGCCTGTACGCGGCGGGCAACGTGAGTTCGGCCGTGATGGGCCACAGCTACGCCGGTGCGGGCTCGACCATCGGGCCGGCCATGACGTTCGGATACATCGCCGCCAACGACATCTAGGCGCCTGGCGAGAAGGTCTGTTCGCGAGGGGCCGTGGAGTGAGGCGCTCTCACGCCCCCGGTTCTTGCGATGAAGGGAACCTTCATCCACCTCAGGTGCACAAAAGCGCCGTTCATGGCGATAGCCAGACGCCATCAGCGAAACCTGCCGCCTCCGCGCAGCGCAATGGCCGTCCATTGAGGACTCCAGCTCGAGTCGCGAGCAGGTCGCCGAAGATCGGTGACAAGTACTGCACGGGCGGCACCACCAAGGGCGAGCTGTGCGGCTGGAAGGTCGTCGCGAAGGGCATCCACAGCAGCGGCGGCAGGGACGGTGACTGCCTCGAGGGGTTCACCGACATCCGGCTGGCCGAGAAGGCGTTGCCCGGCATCGTGAAGAAGGGCTGACGAGCCCTGCCGTCTAACGGCCTTTGAACTCCGGCTTGCGTTTCGCGGCGAAGGCGCGAGGGCCCTCCTTCGCGTCCTCGCTGCGGAACACCTCCATGCCGAGCCGTGCGTCCACTTCGAACGCCTTGTTCTCGTGCATCGCCTCGGTCTCCCGCATGGTCCGCAGGATCGCCCGCACCGCGAGCGGGCCGTTCGCGGTGATCAGCCCGGCGAGCTCCATGGCTTTCTCCAGAGCCTGCCCGTCCGGGACCACGTGACCGATCAGGCCGATCTCCTTGGCCTCAGGCGCTTTGATGTGCCGCCCGGTCAGCAGCAGGTCCGCCGCCACCGTGTACGGGATCTGGCGCGGCAGCCGCACCGCTGAACCACCGAGCGGGAACAGGCCCCAACGCGCCTCCGAGACGCCGAACCGCGCGCTCTCGCCGGCCACGCGGATGTCGGTCGCCTGAAGGATTTCCGTGCCGCCCGCGACCGCCGGGCCTTCCACAGCCGCGATGAGCGGTTTCGTCAATCGACGACCTTTCAGTAGCGGTTCGATGACCGAGAAGTCGAACTTCCCGTCGGACTCGCTGGGGTGATTGGTCGTCATCGCCTTGAGGTCCGCGCCCGCGCAGAACGACCCGCCCGCACCCGTGAGGATGCAGACGCGCACGTCGGGATCGTTGTCCACGCGGTCCCACGCCTCGCGCATGATGGCCATCATCGGGCCGGACAAGGCGTTGCGGACCTCGGGCCGGTTCATCGTGACGACCAGAACGTTGCCGACCAAGTCCACCAACGCGTGTGGTTCCGTCGTGGTCGTCATTCGCGCGCCTCCTGGATCGAGTCTGACCGCACGGGGGATTGTCCAGAACAGTAACACGTTCTACTTTGCCTACCATGGCCCTCAACGTCGCAGACCTCGTTGAACACGCCGCCGACACCGTGCCCGACCGGACCGCGCTCGTGTGCGGGTCCAAAAGGGTCACCTACGCCGAACTTGAGACACGAGCCAACAAACTGGCTCACCATCTGGCAAAGAACGGCGTGACACACGGGTCGCACGTCGGGCTCTACGCGCGCAACTCGATCGAGCTGGTCGAGGCCATGCTCGCGCTCTTCAAGCTGCGCGCCGTGGCCATCAACGTGAACTACCGCTACACCAAGAACGAGTTGCAGTACTTGTTCGGTGAAGCGGATCTCGTCGCTCTCGTACACGAACGGCGGTATTCGCCGTTGGTCGCGGAGGTCGGCGCGCCCGGCCACACCGTCGTGATCGACGACGAGACCGACGAGGACTTCGCCGGTGCCGACTACGAGACGGCGCTGGCCGAGGAGTCGGGGGAGCGGGACTTCGCGCCGCGCAGCCCGGACGACCTCTACATCCTGTTCACCGGCGGCACGACCGGCATGCCCAAGGGCGTGATGTGGCGGCACGAGGACGTGTGGCGCACGCTCGGCGGCGGCATCGACTTCGTGACCGGCGAACGGCTCACCGACGAGTGGCAGCAGGCGAAGTCGGGCAAGGACTACGGGTTGGTCCGCCTCTGCCTCCCGCCGCTGATCCACGGCGCCGCGCAGTGGGCCGTGCTCGGCGCGTTGTTCTGCGGCAGCACGGTGGTGCTGGTGCCGAAGTTCGATCCCGCCGAGATCTGGCGGGCGATCGAGAGGGAGAAGGTCCAGGTCGCGGCGATCACCGGCGACGCGATGGGCCGGCCGTTGATCGAGGAGTTCCAGCGCGGCCAGTACGACGGCTCGTCGCTGTTCATCCTCAACAGCAGTGCCGCGTTGTTCTCCTACCCCGTGAAGAAGCTGTACCAGGAGCTCCTGCCGCACACGACGCTGCTGGAGTCGATCGGGTCGAGCGAGACCGGGTCGACCGGAATCGGCGCGGTGCCCAAAGAGATCGTGAAGACCGACGGCACCAAGGTGAAGCTCAACGAGGACACCATCGTCATCGACGACGACGGCAACAAGCTGGAGCCGGTGCCGGGCGTGATCGGCAAACTGGCGCGCGGCGGCCACATCCCGCTGGGCTACTACAAGGATCCCGAGAAGACCGCGCGGATGTTCGTCGAGGTCGACGGCAAGCGGTTCACCGTGCCCGGTGACTACGCGCGCTTCGAGGAGGACGGCGACATCACGTTGCTCGGCCGCGGCAACACCTGCGTGAACACCGGTGGCGAGAAGGTGTTCCCGGAAGAGGTCGAGGGCGTGCTCAAGTCGCACCCGGACGTGTTCGACGCGCTCGTGATCGGCGTTCCGGATGACCGTCTCGGCGAACGCATCGGCGCGATCGTGCGGCCGCGTGACGGTGCCACGCCGACACTGTCCGAACTGGACGCTCACGTGCGCGAGACGCTCGCCGGCTACAAGGTGCCGCGGTCGCTCTGGCTGGTCGACGAGATCGGCAGGACGCCCAGCGGCAAACCCGACTACCAGTGGGCCCGCCGCCACGTGGAGGATCATGCGCACCAGCCTGTGTGACCAGCTCGGCATCGAGCACCCGATCTTCGGCTTCACGCCGTCCGAGCACGTGGCGGCGGCGATCAGCAGGGCGGGCGGGCTCGGTGTGCTGGGGTGCGTGCGGTTCAACGACGCGGAGGACCTCGACCGCGCGTTGACGTGGATGGACGAGAACACCGACGGCAAGCCGTACGGGGTCGACATCGTGATGCCGGCCAAGGTGCCGACCGAGGGCACCCAGGTCGACCTGGCCCAGCTCATTCCCCAGGGGCACAAGGACTTCGTGCAACAGGCGTTGCTGAAGCTCGGCGTGCCGCCGCTGCCCGACGGCGAGGACAGCGAGGGCGTGCTCGGCTGGCTGCACTCGGTCGCGCGCTCCCACGTCGACGTGGCGCTGGAGCACCCGATCCGGTTGATCGCCAACGCTTTGGGCTCGCCGCCCGCCGACGTGATCGAGCGCGTGCACGCGGCCGGAGTTCCGGTGGCCGCGCTCGCGGGCAAGGCCGAACACGCCCGCAGGCACGTGGAGAACGGCGTCGACATCGTGGTGGCGCAGGGCTACGAGGCGGGCGGGCACACCGGCGAGGTCGCGACGATGGTGCTCGTGCCGGAGATCGTCGACGCGGTGTCCGTCCCGGTGCTCGCCGCGGGCGGCATCGGGTCGGGACGTCAGGCCGCGGCGGCGATGGCGTTGGGCGCGTCCGGTGTGTGGATGGGCTCGTACTGGCTGACCACCGCCGAATACACGCTCGGCAACTCCAGCACGCAGCAGGCGCTGCTCGCCGCCGGTTCCAGCGACACCGTCCGCACCCGCATCTACACCGGCAAACCGGCGCGGCTGCTGAAGACGCGGTGGACCGAGCAGTGGGCCGCGGCCGACGCGCCGGAACCGTTGCCGATGCCGTTGCAGAACCTGCTGGTCAGCGAGGCGCACCTGCGGATCGCCCGGTCCGACGACCCGTCCGTCGTGTCGATGCCGGTCGGGCAGATCGTCGGGCGGATGAACGAGGTGCGCCCGGTCGCCGAGGTGATGGCGGAGCTGCTGGGTGAGTTCCACGACACCGTGAAGAGGCTGACCGCGCTGGCCCGTTGACAGGGCAGTTATGGTGTTGCGCTGAGAGTCACTTTGTTCTGGGGGGAACACTTGAAGCGCAGTCGCGCGTTTGCCTGCCTGTTCGGCGTGTTCGCACTGGCGTCGCCCGTGGTGGTGTCACCGGGTGTGGCGCAGGCCGCCACGTGCCAGTACAACCGGCAGGACCTGCCCGTCCCCGCGGGGTCCGGGCACGTCAGCACGATGGGCAGCAGCACGAACAACAGCCGCGTCGTGGGCCAGGTCATGAAGGGCCAGTTCGGCCGGGGCGCCTACTGGGTCAACAGCGCGCTGCGGGAGATGGCGGCGCCCGCGTCGTCCGGGAACCACACCATCCCGTACGCCATCAACAACACCAGCGTCGTGGCGGGCTTCGAGCAGGAGGACCGCGGCCTGCAGATGCCGTTGTTCAAGGCCTTCCGCTACGAGAACGGCGCCTACCAGTTCCTGGAGACCGACGCCGGCTACAGCTCGAAGGCGTACGCGATCAACGACGCCGGTGACGTCCTGGGCTTCCAGTTCTCGGGCACCAACCAGTTCAGCGGCGACGTGTACCTGTGGCCGCGCACCGGAGCTCGTAAGCGGATCTACTCGGGCACGCCCATCGGCATCACCGCCCAGCGCAAGATCGTCGTGGACACGGGCTGGGTGACGGTCGTGATCGACGCGGACAGCGGTGCGGTGCTGGAGCTCCCCGAGAACGCTTCGTACGTCACGCTGGACAACGACCACGTGTTCCAGGGTGTGTACGGCGACACCGGCGAGTGGAACGTCATCGAGTACGACCTCAACGGCGTGCCGGTCGCCACGCATCCCGGCGCCATGCAGGCGTTCGGCCGCAACGGCAGCGGCACGGTGTTCGGCAAGTACCAGGCCTCCACGGGCCCGTTGCCCGCCCTGTGGCGCAAGTCCGGCCGGACCGACGTCGTCGCCGACCACCTGCCGTTCGACAGCACCTACAGCGACATCACCGACGCGGCCACGTTGATCGGCACCTACTCCGGGGCGGACAACGTCGCGCGCCCGTCGAGATGGCTCTGGGTCTGCAGCTGACCCGTCACAAAACTGGGGGAACGAAATGAAGCGAAGGACCGCCACAGTGCTGGGCGTCCTGGTCCTGGCGTCGGCCGTGGCCGCACCGCAGGCCTCGGCCGCCGCGTGCCAGTACGTCCGGCAGGACCTGCCCGTCCCGGCCGGTGCGACCTACCCGCACACGACGGGGAGCAGCACCAACAACAGCCGCATCGTGGGTGCGTACTGGCAGAACGGCAGCCGCGGCGCGGTGTGGACCAACAGCGCGCTGCGGGTGATGGCTCCGCCGGCGTCCGGCGACGACACCGTGCACCCGAGCGCGGTCAACAACACCGGTGTGGTCGCGGGACACCAGGAGATCTACCGCGGCGGTCCGGACCTGCACCGGGCGTTCCGCTACGAGAACAACGCCTACGAGTTCCTCGCGGTCGAGGCCGGCGAGCACTCCGAGGGCGTCGCGATCAACGACGGCGGTGACGTGCTCGGTCTCGTGTGGCAGGAGGCGACGCCGGGCACGCGGACCGTGGTCATGTGGCCGCGCACCGGGCCGCGCAAGACCTTCGGGCCGGGCCAGGCCATCGGCATCAACGCCCAGCGCAAGATCGTGATGGTCGACCCGCAGGCATCCGACATGTCCGGGTGGATCGTCGACGGCAACACCGGCGCGAAGACGAAGCTGCCCGGCGCGCGCACGCCGATGGTGTTCGACAACGATCGGATCCTGAACTTCGAGTTCGGCCCGACCAACACCCAGCTCGCCGAGTGGGACCTCACCGGGACGCGCGTCGCGACGTACGAAGGCGGCGTGAACCCATACGGCCGCAACGGAAGCGGCACCGTGTTCGGCACGTTCGGCACCACCACGCCGAGCCTGTGGCGCAAGACCGGCCGCTCGGACGTCGTGGCGGACAAGGTGCCCGACCAGGCCTACTACGCCGACGTCACGGACGCGGCCACGTTGATCGGCACCTACCGGGACGCCGACGACAGTTCGCACCCGGCGCGCTGGGTCTGGACCTGCAGCTGATCACGAAGAGCAGAGGAACGATGAGACCGAGACGAGTTCTCGCGGGCGTGGTGAGCCTGCTGGCTGCCGTGTCCGTGGTCGCCGCACCGCAGGCCGCGGCGGCCGCGCAGTGCGTGTACAACCGGGTGGACCTGCCGCTGCCGGCCGGCGTGACCAGCGCGCAGACGGAGGGCAGCAGCACCAACAACAGCCGGATCGTCGGCTCGTACCGGGCCCCGAACATCAGTCGCGCCGTGTACTGGGTGAACAGCACCCTGCGCGAGCTGCCCCCGGCGACGTCGCCGTTCTACGACGTGTTCCCGGAGGCGGTCAACAACACCAGCGTCGTGGTCGGCCGCCAGGAGTGGCGTTATGACCTCCGGACGGCGAGCCAGGCGTTCCGCTACGAGAACGGCGCCTACCAGTTCCTCGAGACCGCACAGGACGAGAACTCGACGGCGTACGGCGTGAACGACGCGGGCGATGTCGTCGGCACCGTGTGGAAGAAGACGACGCCCGCGGAGCGGACGGTCGTGATGTGGCCGCGCAACGGGGCGCGCAAGTCGTTCGGCTTGGGCCATCCGGTCGGCATCAACACCCAGCGCAAGATCGCGGCGTACGACGATCAGGCCGAGACGTCGGTGATCATCAACGCCGACACCGGCGCCAGGATCGAGATCGGCGGGCGCCCGCCGATGGTCCTCGACAACGACCGGGTGCTCAACTACGAGTACTTCGGGCAGATGGTCGACGGTCAGATCAGCGAGTGGGACCTCAGCGGGGTCAGGGTCGCCGATCACGCGCGCGGCTGGTGGGCCTACGGCAAGAACAACAGCGGCACCGTGTTCGGCAACCTGGAGCACACACTCGGCGGGGGACCGACCCTGTGGCGCCCGAACAGCCGCGGCCCCGTCGTGGCCGACAAGCTCCCGAGCAACTACTACTACGGCGACGTCACGGACGCGGCCACGCTGATCGGCAGCTGGAAGGACGACGCCCAGAATCCGCATCCGGCGCGTTGGTTGTGGCTGTGCAGCTGATGAGGCGTTCACGAGTGTTCGCGGGCCTGCTGACGGTCCTCGTGCTGGCTTCGGCCACCGCGGCGCCCCAGGCGGTGGCCGCCACGTGCCAGTACTCGGTGCAGGACCTGCCGCTGCCGTCCGGCGCGTACAACGCCAAGATCACTGGGAGCAGCACCAACAACAGCCGGATCGTCGGCGTGTACCAGGACCCGGTGCGCAAGCTCGGCATGCTGTGGGTGAACAGCGCGCTGCGCGAGATGCCCTCCGTGTTCCAGACCGATGTCATTCCCGCAGCGGTCAACAACGTCAGCGTGGTGGCGGGCCGCCACGAGTACCGCCCGGACGACGCCACGCTGGTCACCAAGGCGTTCCGCTACGAGGCCGGTGTCTACACGATGCTGCAGACCGAGGCGGGCGAGCAGTCGTCGGCGGTGGGCATCAACGACGCGGGCGATGTCGTCGGCGAGGTGTGGACGACCTGGGCCCCGTACAAGACGACTGTGATGTGGCCGCGCACCGGGCCGCGCAAGGTTTTCGGCACGGGCTACCCGCGGGGCATCGACGCCCAGCGCAGGCTCGTGATGTCGGCGCCGACGACGGTGGGCGACACCGCCTGGGTGATCGACACCGACACCGGTGCCCAGACGGAACTGCCCGGCGCGCAGGCCCCGATGGTGTTCGACAACGGCCGCGTGCTGAGCTTCGAGCGTCTGAACGACCGCGAGAGCCAGATCACCGAGTGGGACCTGACCGGTGCGAAGGTGGGAGCGCACGCGGGCGGGTTCACCCCGTTCGGCCGCAACGGCAGTGGCACGGTGTTCGGCACCGACCGTGCGCAGGCGCCCGCCCTGTGGCGTCCGAGCGGCCGGACCGAGGTCGTGGCCCCGAACCTGCCGAGGTGGGAGTACTACGCGGACATCAACGACGCCGCGACGTTGATCGGCACGTACCAGAACGCCGACCGGCAGCTCCGCCCCGCGCGGTGGTTGTGGGTCTGCGGCTGATCACATCGCGGCGCTGAGTTTCAGGAGCTGGGCGGTCGCCCCGCCCAGCTCGAACTCGGCCCGCTTCGCCGCGGTGAAGTACTTGTGCACCTCGTGGCTCATGTCGATGCCCGTGCCGCCGTGGACATGCACGGCCGTGTGCGCGACGCGGTGTCCTGCGTCGGCGGCCCAGAACTTCGCCGTCGCCACCTCGGCGGCCGCGTCCAGGCCTTCCGAGAGCCGCCAGGCTGCCTGCCAGAGCGTCAAACGGATCGCCGCGACGTCGATGTACGCGTCAGCGAGCCGTTGCGCCACGGCCTGGAAGCTGCCGATCGGGCGGTCGAACTGCTCGCGGGTCCTGGCGTACTCGGCGGTCAGCTCCAACGCGCGTTCGGTGACGCCGAGCTGGAAAGCGCACAGTCCCACCGTGTATCGCTCGATCAGCCACTCCGGGGTGAGGCCCTCGATCAACCGGCCGCCGCTGAACTCGAAGGTGCCCGCATCCGAGCCGTCGACCAGCTCCTGCGGGCTGATGTCGAGGTCGTCGGCCTCGACGAGGAAGACCTGGTTGTCGTGAGCCACCAGGATCGCGGAGGCGGAAGTGGCGAACGGAACCGCCGTCTTCGCGCCGTTCTGGTCGTCGGCGAGTGCTACCGACAGCACGGTTCCGGGGCGCGGGGTGTCGAACTG
Source organism: Pseudonocardiales bacterium (assembly GCA_032230575.1). Lineage (GTDB taxonomy): Bacteria > Actinomycetota > Actinomycetes > Mycobacteriales > Pseudonocardiaceae > Lentzea. Next base: position 16,366 of record JAVXWK010000556.1, read on the forward strand.
CGCCAACGCCTGCTGGGCCAGAACCGTCGGCAGGTACGGAACCGAAGCGACGGCGCGGCCCAGCTCGACCAGGACCGCGCAGTGCTCCAGGACGCCGAACTCGTCCGGCGACTCGGGGACCACGCCCGACTTGACCAGGTCGGGCCACGGGGTGTCGGAGGAGTCGAGGATCTTGCGGGTCAGCGCGGCCAGCTCCCGTTGCGCCTCGGTCAGCGTGAAGTCCATGGAAGTCCCCTTACCGAGGTACGGCCGGCAGGCCGAGGCCGACCCGCGCGATGATGTCCCGCTGGATCTCGTTGGTACCGCCGCCGAACGTCAGGATCAGCGACGACCGGTGCATGCGCTCGACCCGGCCCTGCAGCAACGCGCCCGGTGAGCCGCCGCGCACGATTCCGTTGGCGCCCAGCACTTCCATCAGCAGCCGATAGCCCTCGGTGGCGAACTCCGTGCCGAACACCTTGGTCGCCGACGCCTCCGCGGGCGAAGGTGCCTCGTCACCGCCGGACGCGATCCGCCAGTTGATGAGCTTGAGGAACTCGGTCTTGGCGTGCACGCGAGCGAGGTGCAGCCGCACCCACTCCTGCTCGACAGCGCCGGTTTCGTCCGCCCATTGACGAACTTCGCGCAACGCGGTCTGCAACGGCGCGGCCGAGCACAGGGCGACACGTTCGTGGTTGAGCTGGTTGGTGATCAGCTTCCAGCCCTTGTGCTCCTCGCCGATCACGTTCGACGCCGGCACTCGCACGTTGTCGTAGAAGGTGGCGCTGGTGGTGGGCCCGGACATCGTCGGCACGGGCGTCCAGGAGAAGCCGGGATCGGTGGTCGGCACGATGATGATGCTCAAACCCCTGTGCCGCCGCGATTCCTGGTCCGTGCGGCAGGCCAGCCAGATGTAGTCCGCGTACTGGATGAGGCTCGTCCACATCTTCTGGCCGTTGATCACGTACTCGTCGCCGTCGCGAACCGCGCGCGTCTTCAGCCCGGCCAGGTCGGTGCCTGCCTCAGGTTCGGAGTAGCCGATCGCGAAGTGGATCTCGCCGGACGCGATCTTCGGCAGGTAGAACGCCTTCTGCTCGGGCGTTCCGTACGTCATGATCGTCGGCCCGATCGAGTTCAGCGTCAGGAACGGCACGGGCGCACCGGCCGCCGAGGCCTCGTCCAGGAAGATCAGCTGCTCGATCATCGGCCGGTCCCGGCCGCCGTACTCCTCGGGCCAGCCGATGGTCAGCCAGCCGTCGCGCCCCATCTGGCGGACGGTGTCCTTGTAGACCTCGGCATCGCCGTAGTCACTGCTGCCGGCGAGCCTTGCCCGGCGTTCCGGCGTCATGAGCGCGGCGAAGTACGCCCGCAACTCCTGGCGCAACTGCTCCTGTTCGGGCGTGAAACCGATGCGCATGACCGCTACTCTAGAACAAGTTCTACTTGCTGTCAGGAGGCCGCGATGAAGGTCGGCGTCGACCCTTCGGTGTGCGAGGCGCACGGTGAGTGCATGTCAATCCTGCCCGAGGTGTTTGACCTTGACGATGACGAGGTTCTGCAGATCCGGGATGGTGAGCTGAGTCCGGCCGAGATCCCGCTGGCCGAACGTGCCGTCGCGTCGTGCCCGATGGGCGCGCTGAGGTTTACACGCTGATGGGCCTTGTCAAGAACAGGAACAGATTCTAGTGTCCGACGGGTAGTTCGGCCGTGAGCTCAGCGAGGAGTGATACCGGTGAAGGCTGCCGTGCTCAACCAGGTAGGCGACGACAAGCTCGAGCTCCGGGATGACGTGACGACCACCGCGCCGGGGCCCCAGGAAGTAAAGATCAAGATCAGGGCGTGCGGGGTGTGCCACAGCGATCTGTCCGCAATGGACGGAACGCTGCCCGCGCTCGCACCCGGTGTCATCGGCCACGAAGGCGCCGGTGAGGTCGTCGAGATCGGGAGTGCCGTTACGCAGCTGGCGGTGGGCGACCACGTGGCGATCACGTTCGTGCCGCCGTGCGGGAAGTGCGCCCAGTGCGTCACCGGCCAGTCCCACTTGTGCTTGATCCACACCATTTCGGCGTTCACCTCGCCGCGCTTCGTCGTCGGGGGCAACCCCGCGTTCGGGTACGCGGGCCTGGGCGCGTTCGCCGAGGAGATGGTCGTTCCGGCCGACGCCGCGATGAAGATCGACGACGACGTGCCGTGGGAGATCGCCGCGCTGCTGTCGTGCGGCATCCTGACGGGTGTCGGCGCGGTGCTGAACACCGCGAAGGTCGAAGCGGGTTCCAGCGTCGCGGTGATCGGCTGCGGTGGTGTCGGGGTCGCGGTGATCCAGGGCGCGCGGCTCGCGGCGGCGGCGAAGATCGTCGCTGTCGACCCGGTCGTGGAGAAGCACGAGGTGGCGCAACGGTTCGGCGCGACGCACGCGACCGCACCCGACGGCGTCGCCGACCTCAACAACCAGCTCAACGGCGGCATGGGCTTCGACTACGTGTTCGACGTGGTCGGCATTCCCGCCACGATCCGCCAGGCGTGGGACCTCACGCGGCGCGGCGGCCACACGGTCGTCGTCGGCGCCGGGCGAGCCGACGCGATGGTGTCGTTCAGCGCGCAGGAGCTGTTCCTGCACGACAAGACCTTGCACGGCTCGTTCTACGGGACGGCCAACTTCCGCCGCGACGTGCCGCGCATGATCGCGCTGTGGCGGCAGGGCAGGCTCGACCTCGAGGGCATGATCAGCAAGCGGATCAAGCTCGAGGACGTCAACGAAGGCCTGCAGGCGTTGCGCGGCGGAGGCTCTCTCATCCGCCAGGTCATTCTCTTCGACTGAAACATCTCTTTTGGGAGTCTCAAGTGGACCTCGCGGGGAAGGTCGCCATCGTCACCGGCGCGGG
>JAVXWK010000575.1:0-4374 GCA_032230575.1 Pseudonocardiales bacterium
GATCGGGCGTTGCCCTGCATGCTGACAGGTGTGACAGGAAAGGGCGGCGCTCAAGATCAGAGGTGGCCTCCGCGGTGCTGGTCGCCGCCGCCCCACGCCGAATGGCCGTTACGACAAACGAGCCCACCGCGGCCTGGAACTTCAGGGCGAGACCTTGTTCTCGTCCCCCGGTCGATACGGCCGCTACATGCAGCTGATCGACGACCTGCTCAACCTGGTCCACCAGCATGATCACACCTGGATCGCCCACGACGTCGATCTCGCCCTCTACTGGCTCGGAGGGTCGCACTGAGACACGCTCGGCGGCATGTGAATGCGTTGGTGGCGGCGAATTGGCGTGTCGCCGGCAGGGCTGGGTCCGGGTCAGCGGTTCGATGATCGGCTCATCCGCAATCCACTGGATCTTGGCGTGGAGTCTGATCTACCGTCCATCTCGCCTTGATCGCACACCGGGGTGTTGTGGTCGCCCGCCGCTGAACAGAGGTTGTCATGCACAAGCTGGTGGTTCTGTATCCCGAGCCCGCCGATCCCGACCACTTCCGCGACTACTACGTGAGCAACCACCTCCCGCTGGTCACGCGCATGCCCGGCCTGCTCGCGTGGCGCTACAGCTTCGAGGTGGCAGCGACGCAGGGACAGACGCCGTACTTCGCGGTTTTCGAGGCCGAGTTCGCTGACGCTGAGGCCATGACCGCGGCGAGGGAGTCTCCGCAGGGTCAGCAGGTGGCTGCCGATGTCGCCAACTACGCCACCGGTGGTGCGGTCGTCATCCACTATCCGGTGCAGAACGGCACCCGCTGAGCCTGGCCCTGAGGCACCGCCGCGTCCGCAGTGAGCCATGCTCGCGGAATCGGTCCCCGCACTCTCTTCGGCGCAGGTGGGCGCGGCGGTAGAACTGGGTGACGCCCCAGACCTCGTCGGGGTCGAACGGCACGGGCACGACCAGGCGGCCGTGCCCCTCCGCGCGGACCGTGCCGACAAAACGTGGCGCCGTCATGAACAGCGATGGTAACGAGCGCTCCGACGCTGATCAGGACAGCGCGTCGATCGGCGCGACCGTCACCACCTTCCGCACGGCGCGGGCGAGCTGCCCGTCGAGTGTGATCAACGCGTCTGCCTGGAGCTGGGTCAGCGCGACGTACTCGGCGACCAGGGTGTCGGGCCAGCCGAGCTGGTCGGCGACCTTCCAGGCGGCGGACTGCAGGACGCGGTCCCCGAGCAGTCGGATCCGCAGTCCGCGCAGGTGATCGAGTCGTTCCTCGGCCTCCTTATTGGTCATCTCACCGCGGTGCACTTCTGGGTAGAGGAGTGACAGTGTCTGCGAGCGGAGCAGCGTCGGGGCCAGGATCGTCACGAGTTGGGCAGCAACCGTGTGCACACCCGGACGTCCTTGTGTGATAAGGATTTCTCGGGCCTCCGAGTCCGCCGGCACCATGCCGGGCTACTTCGCGCGGTACTCCGAGGGTGGGTGCACGTGCCGGTGCGTGGGGCTCGCGGTGTGATCAGTCCTCCTCGATCTCCCGCCGCGAGAGCCGGACCTCCTCGATGTCGAGCCGCCTTTGCACCGCCCGCAGCACGATGTCGTCGATCGCGGCCTCGTCGCGCAGCCGCACCACCGTGGCCCGCTTGTGCGCGATCAACTCCAGCCGCAGCGCCGCGTACTCGACCTCGGACTGCGCCACCTCCTCGTCGCCGGCCTCCTTGGCGCGCCTGACTTCGAGGTGGTGCTCGTACTCGGCGAGCACGCGCTTGTAGACGACGTCGCTGACGCCCACCTTGTCGGCCAGGCGCGGCAACGCCTCGTAGGCCTCCTCGGAGGCCGTCGACTGGGCGAGCTTCAGCTCCTCGTCGACCGCGGTGTCCTCGGGCAGCCGGGAGAACCGGATGATCGACGGCAGCATCAGCGACTGCACGACCAAAGTCAGCACGACCACGCCGGACGTGATGAGGATGATCTCCTCGCGGAACGGGAACGGAGCACCACCGACAACCGTCTCGGGCACCGCGAGAGCCGCCGCCAGCGACACAGCGCCGCGGAACCCGGCGGCCGACGACACGAGCCGTTGCCGCGCGCCGACGCGACGAAGACGTTGCTGCGGACGGCGGTCGATTGCCCGAATCACATAGGGAGTCGTGTAGCCCCACAACAATCGCGTCCCGGCCACCGCGACTGCCACGAGTCCGATCGCACCGAACGACTTCCAGATCTGGGTGCCGTCCAACGACCGGATCGCACTGTGCGCCTGGAGTCCGATCAGGACGAACAGGGCACCGTTCAACACGAACGTCGCGATACCCCAGAACGCCGTGCTGACCTGCCGGGCGTCGGCGCGCACGATCCGCGGCCCGACGCGGGCGAGTGCCAGCCCGCACGTCACCACCGCGATCACGCCGGACCCGTGCACCAGCTCGGCCACCAGGAACGCGGAGAACGGCGTGAGGATGCTGACGACGGTCTCGTGGATCGGGTTGTCGAGCCTCCTGCGCACCTGCACCACGAGCCACGCGATCGCCAGCCCGGCCGCCGCGCCACCCGCGTACGACAGCAGCAGCTGCAGCCCGACCATGCCGGTGCTGAACCGCTGCTCACCGGTCGTGATCGCCACCGCGATCGCGTAGATCACCAGCGCCGTGCCGTCGTTGATCAACGACTCGGCGCGCAGGATGGTCGTCGTCCGGCGCGGCATGCCACGGGCGATGGCCGAGACGGCGGTCGCGTCGGTGGGCGCGAGAGCCGCGCCGAGCACCCACGCCGGGCCCCAGTCGAGGCCCAGCGCGTGGGCGACCGCCGCCACCGCCGCGGCCGTCGCGAGCACGAGCAGCGTGCTGAGCAGCACGATCGGGCGGAGGTTGCTGCGGATTTCGCGCAGCGAGGTGTTGAGGCTCTCCCAGTAGAGCAACGCCGGCAGGAAGATCAGCAGCATCGCCTCCGGCGGCAGGCTGACCGACTCCAGAGCCGGCACGAAGCCGAGCACAGCACCACAGAAAACGAGCAAAACAGGGGCGGCGAGGCGCAACCGTCCTGACGCGACACTGCTCGCCAGGATGCACACCCCGAGCACCACCACGAGTTCGAGACCGAGCATGGCCTCAAGATAGGCGGCTCACGCGCTCAGCGCGTCATCCAATTCGGCAAGCAACCGCGACTTGGGGCGCGCTCCCACGATCTGCCTGATGGGCACGCCGTCGCGGAACAGCAACATCGTCGGCAACGACATCACCTGGTAGTCCCGCGCGGTGGCGGTGTTCTCGTCGGCGTTGATCTTGTAGACGGTGAGGTCGTCGCGCTCGCTGTCGATCTGGTCGAGGATGGGCGAGAGCATGTGGCACGGCCCGCACCACTGCGCCCAGAACTCGACGAGCACGGTGCCGGTCCGCGTCTGGTCCGCGAACGTGGCGTCGGTCAGCTGCACAGGAACTCCTTGGGTTCGGGCACGAGGCACGGATCTTGGAAGGCGAGTCTGGCCAGCAGGAACTCCCGGACGCCTTGGAGCCGCTCCAAGCACGCGTCCACCTCGGCGAGCTTGCGCCGGTAGACCTCCCGGGAGTCAGGACACGAGTCGCCGGACTCGTGGCCAGCTCGCAGGCACGCGACGAACGGCCGTGCGTCCTCCAGCGACAGCCCGACCGCCTGCAGCGACTGGATCTCCTTCACCAGCCGCAGGTCGTGCTCGGAGTACTCGCGGTAGCCGTTCGACGCGCGCTGCGCCTCCAGGAGCCCTTCGGACTCGTAGAAGCGCAGCGCACGCGTGGTGGTGCCGGCTCGCTTGGCCAGTTCGCCGATCCTCATGTCACGAACGCTAAACCTTGACGCTCACGTCAAGGCAAACATTTCAGTCCGCGACCAGCCCGAACGAACCCCGCTGCCGCCGCACGAGCCACTCACCAGGCGCGATGCCGGTGCCGCCGTGTTCGGGGTGCAGCAGGTAGACGGGCTCGGTGTTCTCGATGACGGCCACGTCCTGCTCCTCGGCGGCCGACCAGGTGCAGGTGCCGGGATCAGCTACGAGGACGTGCGGGTTGCGGCCGTCCTCGCCCGCGATGAGGTGGATGCCTTCAGCAGGCACCCAGCGGGAAGTGTTCTGGTCCGGTGCGTCCGCGAGCATCGCGAACGGGATGACGATCAGGTCGCCCTGGGCCTGCAGGCCGTCGACGACGGGGATGGTGGACTCGCGCTCGAGGTGGTCGAGCGCGTCGACGCTGGTGCGGTCGACGAGTTCAGCAAGGTTCATGGTGTGTTTTAGGTGCGTCGAAGGAGTTGGGAGTACTGCTGCGCTTCCAGCCCGTAGGTCCAGGCGGCTGCCTCGACCGGATGCTGGAGGGAGTCGGGCACGCTCAGGCCGTAGCGGCGGCGCGTGCCGTCACGCTCGACTG
>JAVXWK010000612.1:0-4438 GCA_032230575.1 Pseudonocardiales bacterium
GAACTCGGTGGCGAGGATGGCCAGGCCCGCGAAGACAACCAGCCAGCCTGGGCCGGGGTACGGGATCATGATGAGTCCCGCGACCAGCACCAGGCCGCCGATCACGCCCACGCCGATGCGGTAGGCCAGGTTCAGCGCCGGGTTGCGGTGGAACCAGTGGCGCCAACCCTTGTGCTCGTCGGGCTTCACGTCGGGCTTCGTCATGTGTCGATCATCCTGTTGGGACTCAGGCGGGTGCAACCTGGCCTCCTGCCAGCACCTCCGAGGGATTCGGCGGTGCGGAGCGGCCCGGTTCGAGCGACACCGCGAACTTGGTGTGCTTGTGCGCGTCGGCCCCCCAGCTGAGCAGTTGCGGGTCTGGCGAGCCCGCGCGCACGTCGAACACCGCCAACGGTACCGGCGCTTTCGTACTCGCACCCCAAACCACGTAAATGTGTCCGGAGTCGTTCGGTTTGAGGTTCATCGGCATCACGGCGCCGGAGTCCGGATTCGAGAGGACGATGGCCACCTCGTCGCCGGAGCCGTCGCGCAGGATCGCCCTGTTCGTCGACGGGTCGGCTGCCAGTCCCAGCGCCTTGTTCAGGTCGTCGGCGCGGGATTGCGACGCCGTGACCTGGTCGGACAGCTGGTTCACGCGGACGCCCAGGTAGCCGCCGCCCGCGAGGACGGCCAGGGCTGCCGCGGCGGCCAGCAGTACGCGGCCGGTTCGGCGGCGGTGCTGCGGGCGCAGGGGAGTGGGGGCCGCGTGGCGCGGGTGGTGTGGCGTGGGCACGTCCTGGGGGATGTGCTCGATCTCTTCCATCAGCCTCGCGCGCAGGCGGGGCGGTGGCTGCTCCTGGCGGACGGCGCCGCCGATGCCCGCGAGGACCTCCTGCGTCGCCCTCACCGTGCGCTGGCACGTGGGGCAGTTCGGCAGGTGGTCGCGGACCACTGCTTCCTCGTCCGGTTCCAGGGAGTGCATCGCCCAGCCGACCGCGAGCTCCTCGTGAGGGCACAACTCGCCGTTCACCGGTGAACTCCCGTCGTCTCGCCGGTCTCGCCGGCCCACAAGTTCCCCAACGTGCCTCTCAGGCGTCTGATCGCCGCGAACGTGCGCGATTTCACAGTCCCCAGGGGCACGCCTGTCAGCTTCGCGACTTCGCACTGCGTGTAGCCACCCAGATAGGCGAGTGCGATGACTTGGCGCTGCTCTTCCGGCAGCGTCCGCAACGCGGCTCTGACCTCGGCGCCCACCACGCTCACCAACGCTTCGTGATCGGAACCCTCCGCCGGAGGTGAGATGTCGTCGGTGAGGGGAACAGTCCGACGACGCTGCGTGTTCTCCTTACGGACGGCATCCACCGCGCGGTGGTGGACGAGAGTCATCAGCCAGGTGCCGAAACTTCCGCGCGTGGGGTCGAACCTGGCGGGGTGCCGCCAGAGCGCGAGGAAGGCCTCCTGGACGACGTCCTCGGCCAGGTCGGGATCCACGCAGATGCGTCTGGCCAGCGAATATGCTGGCGTGCCGTACCTGTCGTACAGCTCACCGAACGCCGACCGATCGCCCTGTGCGAGCCTTTGCACGAGCTCGAAATCGGTCGGCCGGCCGTCGCGAGACGCGGCGGATGGGCCGGGCGAGTCAGCCACCAGAGATGTCCTCACGTCCAACATTCGCGCAACAGCCGGTACCGGGTTCAGGTTAGACCCAGCAAGATGGGAGTCGCTGAACGCAGGCTGACGAGCGAGGAGGCCACGGAGCGCGTGCAAACGGTCGCGTTACGCAGTCAAGCTGACCCGATGGGGTGATCTGCGCCCGATTCGCGAGCGTTCCTCGCCACATGCACGTCACAACTAAGGTGCTCGGTCGTTTCATTGACCGGGAAGGGAGAAGAGGGTAACGACGATGCGCAACGACCACGTGACGCTCCGCTCGACAGCGGTCTTCGACCTGCTGGCGCCGAGGACCCCTGCGGTTCCGGTTCAGGTGGAGCTGCGATATGACACGAAGGACCCGTACGCGGTCGTGGCCGCGTTCCGCACCGGCCGCGCCGGTTGGGTCGAGTGGGTGTTCGCCCGCGATCTGCTCGCCGACGGCCTCATCGCCGACGCCGGCGACGGCGACGTCCGGATCAGGCCCGCCGCCGACGACCCCGAGGTCGTCGTGATCGAGCTGAGCTCGCCGTCCGGGCACGCCATGTTCGAGGCCTCCGCCCAGGAGCTCGCCGACTTCCTCGACCGGACATACGACGTAGTCGTGCCGGGCAACGAGCACCTGTGGGTCAACGTCGACGAGGCGCTCACGCACCTCATCTCGAACGACCTGAGCTGAATAACCCGAGGTAGGGGGCCCGCGAAGGCGGTGCGGGTACCCCGGTGAAACCCGGTTGAACCCCTCGTATAAGCTTTGTTTCAACATCATGAAGTCAGTGATGAACGCGGATGTAGCGCAGTTGGTAGCGCATCACCTTGCCAAGGTGAGGGTCGCGAGTTCGAGTCTCGTCATCCGCTCTGTGGTTCCCAGCAGGTATCTTCTGTGGAGCCATGCTCCTGGCGGAGTGGCCGAGTGGCTTAGGCAAGGGCCTGCAAAGCCCTGTACACGGGTTCGATTCCCGTCTCCGCCTCGGACGATTAGCTCAGCGGGAGAGCACTACCTTGACACGGTAGGGGTCACTGGTTCAATCCCAGTATCGTCCATAGTGTTCGGAAAGCCGGAAGCTCATCAGCTTCCGGCTTTTCCCTTTTCCAGGCTTCGCACGCGGTCACGCAGGTCCGTTGTCCGGTGGTCGCCGTACTCCTCGAAGATCGCCAGCGCCGCCCGCCAGTGCGCTGCCGCCCGTTCGACGTGCCCGAGGCTTAACGACACGGAGCCAAGCGTGTCCAGCGTCGCCGCCATCTCCGGTGGATGTCCGAAGTTCCGCCCGATGTGCAACGACTTCTCGCACAGCTCGGCGGCCTGCTCGTGATCGCCGATTCCCTGCCACGCCATCGCGGACTGGTGCAGGGCAAGCGCCTCTCCCGCCTCGTCGCCGCGTGACTGATGGAGGGTCAGGCTGCGTTCAGCGTGAACGACAGCCTGCTCGTAGTGACCAAGGCCCGTGTCGCACAGACTGAGGTTGCCTTCGATGACGGCTTCGTGCCGCTTCACCTCCAGCGCCCGCGCGAAAGGCAGTCCCGCGTTGAGGAACTTCGCCGCCTCGGAGTACCTGTGCTGTTTCAGAAAACACCAGCCCAGAGCATTCAGTCCGTATGACTGAATCTGCAGGTTGCCCAACTCCCGCGCGATGTGGATCCCCCGCCAGGCATCTCCCGGCGCCTGTCGCCAGTTGGCGACGCAGGAGTGTCGTTCGCTTCGCATGACGTAGTTGCGCGCTTCCGAAGCGCGGTCCCCTGACTGGCGAGCGGCCGCGAGTGCGATGTCGCAGATCCACAGCAGGTCGTCCCAGTAGACGCGGTGGAACAGGAACTCCCGCAGTACGTCGGTGAGCCGCAGCGTTTCGTGCGCTTGACCGTGGTTGGACGCGTGGCGTGCCGCAGCGATGAGGTTGGCTCGCTCGAGGTGAAACCAACTGAGTGCCTCGGCGTGGGTGAACGGCGCGAGTTTCACCTTCGGGGGCGAGCTGAGGTCGTGGCCCGGCGAGGAGTGGTCGGGGAACAAGATGTTGTCGGCCAGCGCGGCTGTGTAGCCGTACCAGTTGAGGAGACGCTGCAGTGCTCGCCTGCGGCTCGAAGGGGTGCTCTCTCTGCCGGCGCGTTCGGCGGCGTAAGTGCGGAGCAGATCGTGAAACCGGAAGCGCTCGCGGGCGATGGGCTCGATCAGGTGAACTTCGGACAGTTCCTCGAGCAGCAGCCGTGCCTGCTCCACGTCGATCCCCCCGACCGCCGCGGCGGCGTGGAGGCTGAACTCGGTTCCCGGATGCAGCCCGAGGTGCCGGAACAGCTGCGCCTGGGCGGAGGTCAGGCGGTCGTACGACCAGTCGAAGACAACACGGACCGTTGCGGCGTCGTCCGCGCAGGTGCTCAGCACCTGAAGGCGTTTGCGGTCATCACCGAGTTCGCTCACGACGTCCGCAACAGACAGATGCGCGCGCGACGCGAGCCGGCTGGCCGCGATCCGCAGCGCCAACGGCAACCGCGCGCACGCCTCCGTGAGTGCGACAACGGCGCGTGGGTCGGCATCGGCGCGGTCTTCGCCGATGATGCCGGTGACGAGCTCGATCGCCTCGTGCGGCGTCAGCAGGTCGAGGCACAGCCTGGTCGCCGACTGCCCCACCGCGAGCCCGGACAGGCTGGAGCGGCTGGTGATCAGCACGAGGCAACCGGGACTGCCGGGCAGCAGCGGCCGCACCTGGTCGGCCGAGTTCGCGTTGTCGAGCACGACCAGCACCCGCCGCCCGGCCAGCAGCGACCGGTAGAGGGCGGCCTTGGCGCCCACGTCGACGGGAATGCGCTCGGGCTGCGT
>JAVXWK010000666.1:0-11389 GCA_032230575.1 Pseudonocardiales bacterium
GTGTGGCACCAGCCGGGTTCCAACCGCTTCTCCGGCATCCACCGCGGCTCCGACGCCGTGGGCGCGATGATTGGCGGCATGATGGAGGTGTCCGAGGGCTCCTTCTCGCTTCGCCGCAACGCCCCTCTGATGCTCAACGGCGACATCGTGGCCGCGCCGGTGGCCTGGACGGCCAAGCGTTCGGGCGCCGAGATGGACGGCGTCGGCGTGGACGTGATGCGCGTGGTCGACGGCAAGGTCGTCGAGGTGTGGCTGTACACGGCCGACCCCGCCGAGGAAGACGCTTTCTGGGGCGCCGCCTGACCCGTTCGGGTCGTAACGACGCAGGGCCGTGGCGCGAGATCCCTACATGTCCGCGCCACGGCAGTACCCCGGTGTGATGGTGTCGTCGACGTTCGCCGACCTGCGCGAACACCGGGCGGCGCTGATGAGCGCCATCCAGGGCCAGCACCTGCACGCCGTGGCAATGGAAACCGACTCGGCGCGGCCTTTCACCTTGATCGAGTCGTCGATCGAGAAGGTCAGGGACTCGGCGGCCTACATCGCGATCATCGGCCGTCGGTATGGGTCGGTGCCGGAGTGCGCCGAGAACCCCGATGGCCTTTCGCTGACGCACCTGGAGTTCCGCGAGGCCGTCCGGCTCGGGCGGCCGATCCTCGTTTTCATCATGAGCGCCGATCATCTGCTCGCCGAGTCCGGATTCGAGTTCGATCCCGGTAAGCGGGCGAAGCTGGACGCGTTCCGCGAGGAGGCGAAGTTCGCAGGCGGCGACGTGCACCAGGTGTACAAGGAGTTCAACGACCTGGCCTCGTTCGCCACCGCGGCCACGCAGTCGATCGCCGAGCTGCGCCAGATGCTGGAAGTCGCCGAGCCTGCTCCTGTCGACGAGAGCGACATCCCGGCCGCGCCCGCGTTGTACTCGCGGCCTCGTTACCTCGGCTCGCACTCCTTCGTCGGACGCGAGGCGCAGCTGGCGACGTTGAGCGACTGGGCGCGGCCATCCGGGCAGCACGCGGTGCTGCTGTTCGAGGCGATCGGCGGCAGCGGCAAGAGCATCCTCACCTGGGAGTGGACCACCCGGCACGCGCCCGGCGTGCGCGGGGACTGGGCGGGCCGGTTCTGGTACTCCTTCTACGAGAGCGGCGCGGTGATGTCGGACTTCTGCCGGCACGCGCTCGCCTACATGACCGGCAAGCCGCTGACCGCGTTCCGGAATCGCAACCAGCACGAGCTGACCGAACTCTTGATCCAGCAGCTGGAGACGAACCCGTGGCTGCTGGTGCTGGATGGCCTCGAACGCGTCCTCGTTGCGTACCACCGCCTCGACGCCGCGCAGGTGCCGGACGAGCAGGCGGGAGATTCGGACGAGATCGGCAGCCGCGACCCGTGCTCGGCAATCACGCCGCAAGACGACGACCTGTTGCGACGGCTGGCTGGCGCGACACCGTCACGGATTCTCGTCACGTCGCGGCTGGTGCCAAGGGTGCTCGTGAACCAGGCGAGCCAGGCGATTCCCGGTGTGCTGCACGAACGTCTGCCCGGACTGCGGCCGACCGACGCGGAGGCATTGCTGCGGTCGTGCGGTGTGACAGGGGACTCGACGACGATGCGGTCGTTCCTGCAGCGGCACTGCGACTGCCACCCGTTGGTCACCGGGATCGTGGCGGGACTGGTGAACGACTACCTGCCCGCGCGCGGCGACTTCGACGAATGGTCTGCGGACCAGACCCTCGACGTCGGCGATCTCGACCTGGTGCAGAAGCGCAACCACATCCTGCACACGGCGGTGAGCGCGGTAGAAGGCGAGAGCAGGGAACTGCTGTCCGTCCTGGCGCTGCTGGCAGAGTCGGTCGACTACTCGACCCTCAGCGCACTGAACGAGTCGAGCGACCTCACGCGGACGGTTCGCGACCTTGAGCGGCGAGGGTTGCTGCAGTACGACCGCCAGACAGCGCGATATGATCTTCACCCCGTCGTGCGTGCGGTGGTGGCAAGCGGTCTGGGCCCGAGCGATCGGCAGGAGATCGGCGAGCGCCTGGTCGATCACTTCGCCAGTCGACCCGGTGTTCGGTACGACGACGTCACCAGTGTGGACGAGCTGAAGGACGTGTTGGCACTGATCCGCAGCTTGCTGCAGACAGGCCGGATCAGGGAAGCGAGCCTGGTCTACTCCGTGGATCTGGACGCTGTCCTGCGATACCGCTTCGAGACGGCAGCGGAGCGGCTGACCTTGTTGCGGCCGTTCTTCGGTGCGGACTGGTCCTCTCCGTCGCCTGAGTTGGTTCATCCGAGCAGGTTCCTCAACTACGCGGGCGACGCCTTGCAGAAGCTGGGGGACAACCAGCAGGCGCTGTCTTTGTTCAAGGCCGCGGTGCGTCTCGCGTTGGGTGAGTCAGATCAGGCCGGCGTGGTCGTCAATCTGGTGAACGTTTCGGTGATGCTTGACGTGCTGGACCACTTCGCGGCAAGCAGGCGGCTGACGTGGCTGTGCATCGAGTTCGCGGAGCTGGAGGTCGATCAGGACTATTCCTACATGGTCATCTCAAGTGCCTGCCGCTGGTTGTATTCCGCGGGCCAGGTCGAGGAGGCCGAGCGGATGCGGCGCGACCTGCAACAGGTGGGTGCCGGGTTTTACGGGACGAGACTGCGGTGCGAGGCCGCGTTGAACTATGCCCACTTCCGGTTCAGCCAGGGAGCGCTGACCGCGGAGGAGTTGACTCGGCTCGAGGCGACTGGAAGGTCGCAGCGGCTGCACTGGATCATCCGGGGTGTGCATCGGTTGCGCGGATTTTGGCTCGCGGATCAGAACGAATGGCGGCAAGCGGCCACCGAGCTGGCCGAGGCGGTGCTGATGGCGCGTCAGGTTGGCATCTACGACCCCGAGGCCGAGGCGTGGCTCGCGCTGGCTCAGTTCCACCTGGGGCAGCTGGAAGCCCCGGCTGAGCACGCTGTGCGGCTGGCTTCGGGGCAGAACCCCGATCACCTGCCGCTGGCGCGGTTGTGGTTCGCGATCGGTGACGCCGGGCGCGCCGAGAAGCATGCTCTCGCTGCATACCGGCGGGCGTGGGCGGACGGTGAGCCGTACGTCCGGCGGTTCGACTTGGAGCTGGCGAAGAAGATCCTTGTGGGGTTGGGCGTCGAGATTCCAGTGCTGCCGCCGTACGACCCCAGCCGGGATCGTGAGTTCGAGTGGGAGGTGGATGTGCGGGCGTTCATAGCGAGGCTGCGCGAGGAAACGGCGGGTCTGCCACCCGTTCGGGCTAGATCACGACAGACTGTGCGGCGTGGAACGGGATCGCAGGTGGGCGGACAAGGGTGAGGCGATCGGGCACGGCGTGAGCTGGCTCGCGCGGTGGAGTCTGCGGACGGCGTTGGCCGCGCTCGGCTTCTGGATGGTCTTCTGGGTGATCGGGCAGCTGTGGGTGGTCGTGATGCCCGTGCTGCTCGGGTTGCTGATCACGACGGTGCTGTGGCCGCCGGCGCGGTGGTTGATGTCCAAGGGGCTCAACTCGGCGTTGTCGGCGACGATCGTGCTGGTCGTGGGGCTTGCGGTGCTGGGCGGGGTGATCGCGGCGATCGCGTCGTCGATCGCGTCCGGTGTGCCGGAGATCGCGACCAGTGCGACCAAGGCCGTGCAGCAGTTGCAGGACTGGGTGGCGGGGCCGCCGTTCAACCTGCGCGGCAGCGATCTCGACCGGTTGATCGCTCAAGGGGTCGAGCAGGTCAAGTCGAGCATCGGGTCGATCGCCAACGGGCTGCTGACCGGGGCGGGCGCGGTGACGTCCGGTGTGGTGACAGGGTTGGTGGCGTTGCTGCTGGCGTTCTTCTTCGTCAAGGACGGCATGCGCTTCACGCCGTGGCTGCGCGGCCTGATCGGCGAGCGCGCGGGCGGGCACGTCACGACGGTGCTGGAGCGGGTCTGGGTGACGCTCGGGTCGTTCATCCGCAGCCAGGCGATCGTGTCGCTGATCGACGCGGTGTTCATCGGGCTGGGCCTGGTGGTGCTGGGTGTGCCGCTGGCGGTTCCGCTGGCCGCGCTGACGTTCCTCGGTGGCTTCATCCCGATCATCGGCGCGTTCATCGCGGGTGCGCTCGCGGTTCTGGTGGCGCTGGTCAGCAACGGGCTGACCACGGCGATCATCATGCTGGTCATCGTCATCGTGGTGCAGCAGGTCGAGGGCAACGTGCTGCAGCCCATCCTGCAGTCGCGCAGCTTGCGGTTGCACGCGGCGGTCGTACTGTTGGTGGTCACGGCAGGAACCAGCTTGTACGGCATCGCGGGCGCGTTCTTCTCCGTCCCGGTCGCCGCCGCCGTGGCCGTCGTGATGCGGTATCTGGGCGAGGTCATCGAGGCGAGGTCCGTAATGGTTACGTCACAACCTGACGGGGATGAACCGGCCGAGACCGAACGTTCTCCTGAGTGAACACCGAGCAGAGGAGAAGCACTGTGACGGAGAAGGCTGTTCTCGCGGGCGGCTGTTTCTGGGGCATGCAGGACCTGTTCCGCCGCCACCCCGGCGTCGTCTCCACCCGCGTCGGCTACACCGGCGACCCGAGCACGCCCAACGCCACGTACCGCCGCCACGGCAACCACGCCGAGGCGATCGAGATCGTGTTCGACCCCGAGCAGCTGAGCTACCGGCAGATCCTGGAGTTCTTCTTCCAGATCCACGACCCGTCGACCCGCAACCGCCAGGGCAACGACATCGGCGCCGGCTACCGCTCGGCGATCTTCTACACCGACGACGCGCAGAAGCAGGTGGCGGAGGCGACCATCGCCGACGTCGACGCTTCGGGCAAGTGGCCGGGCAAGGTCGTCACGGAGGTCACGCAGGAGTCGGACTTCTGGGACGCCGAGCCGGAGCACCAGGACTACCTGGAGCGCTACCCCAACGGCTATACGTGCCACTACGTGAGGCCGGAATGGCAGCTCGGCGAGAGGTAGAGATCGTCGCGCTGCACGTCTCAGCCGTGCACGCCTACGAGGGCCGTCCGTCGGACGGCCCTCGTCCCGATCCTGGACCCGTCTCGCGTGACAACGTGGAGATTCGCGTGGGACTCGGGATAGTCGGTGACCGCTACTTCAACCACCCGGCTCATCGCAACGCCGCCGTCACCCTGATCGCGGCCGAGTCGCTGGACCCGTGGCCTGTCGATCCGTTGCTCGCACGGCGGAACATCGTCGTGCGGGGGTTCGATGTGGACTCACTCCCACGCGGCACGGTCTTCAGCCTCGACGGGGTGCGGTTCGAGGTCCACCGGCCCGCGAACCCCTGTGCCTGGATGGACGCGGTGATCGCTCCCGGTGCGTTCAAAGCGTTGCGGGGCAAGGGCGGCATCCGCTGCGTGCCGCTCGACGACGGGGTGCTGCGCGTCGGGAAAGCCGCGTTGGACATCATGAGCGCATGAAGTGGTTGCGCCGCAAGCCGACGATCATCACCGCCGTCAGCCTCGCCGTGGTCCTCGTCGTCGCGGCGACGCTCTGGAATGTGAGCAGCTCCCGCACGTTCCAGTTCTTCGGCGAGCTGATCAACCGGGTCGAGACCACCGAGAAGGTCGTCGCCCTCACCTTCGACGACGGCCCGGACCCGGCAGGCGCCCAGCAGGTCCTGGACACGCTGGAAGAAGAACAGATCAAAGCCACGTTCTTCCTCATGGGCCGCGACCTGGCGAGCCACCCCGAACTCGGCAAAGCCATCGCACAAGCCGGCCACGAGATCGGCAACCACACCTACAACCACAAGCGGATGGTCGGCGTAACCCCGAGCACGGTGGCCAAGGAGATCGAGGACACCGACCAGCAGATCCGCAACACCGGCTACAGCGGAGACATCCACTTCCGCCCGCCGAACGGCAAGAAGCTCTTCGCCCTGCCGCACTACCTCAGCGACCACAACCGCAAGACGATCATGTGGGACGTGGAGCCGGACTCCGAGGGAACGCCGTCGGCGCAACAGATCGAAACCGACGTCCTCGACCGGACGAAACCGGGCTCGATCATCCTGCTCCACCCGATGTACCAGAGCCGCGAAGAAACCAGGAAGGCGATCAAGCCGATCATCGCAAAGCTAAAGGAGCGCGGTTTCCGGTTCGTCACCGTCTCCGCGCTCCTCAACCAAGCCTGAAGGCCGAGCCTGACTCAGATCAGGTCGACCAGGTCCACCCGGCGCAGCAGCTCGCTGCGGACCCTGTCGGCCACCGCGTTGACGACCTCGGCACCATCCGAAGACGGGTCGACGTGCACGCGGAACGGAGGCTTCTCGGCGCCGACCACGTCGACGATCGCGTCCGCCACCGCGCCGACGTCCGCCCACGACGGCTCCAGTTCGGCCAGCTTGCCGGCCACCTGCTCCATCAGGCCGGGGTAGAACTCCTCGTAGGCCTTGGCGGTCTCGGCATCGGCGGGCGTGCCGCTGTGCGCGAAGTGGTTGGTGCCGTGGGTGAACGCGCCCGGCACGACGATCGTGGTCTCGATGCCGAACCGCAGCAGCTCGGCGCGGTAGGAGACCGCGACCGCGTCCATCGCCGCCTTGGCCGCGAAGTACGGGGCCAGGTACGGGGGAGTGCCGCCACGCGTCGACGAGGAACCCACCCACACGACGTGACCGGAGTGCTGCGAGCGCAGGTGCGGCAGCGCGGCGCGGTTGACCCGTTGCGTGCCAAGCACGTTCACGTCGTAGAGAGCGGCGTACTGCTCCGGCGTGAAGGCCTCGGCCGGGCCCGTGACCATGTGGCCGGCGTTGTGCACGACCACGTCGAGGCGGCCCTGTTCGGAGATGATCTGCGCGATGGCCGCGTCAGAGGACTCCTGCGACTGCACGTCGAGCTCCACGGCGTGCACGTCAACGCCATTCTCGGCACCGAAAGCACCGAGCTCGGCGACGGCCGGCGCGTTGCGGCTCGTGGTCGCACGCATACCCGCGTAGACGGTGTGGCCGGCGCGAGCCAGCGCCCGCACGGCCAAAGCTCCGAAACCGCTGGACGCCCCCGTGACAACGATGACCTTGCCCATCAGATGATGCCTCCGTTCGCACGCACGACCTGACCGTTGACCCAGCGGGCGGGACCCGCGAGGAAGGAGATGACCTCGGCGATGTCCTCGGGCGAGCCGATGCGCTCGAGCGGGGCCTGCTTCGCGAGGTTGTCGATCGTCGCCTGGTCCTTGCCCTCCATGAACAAAGCCGTGGCGGTGGGGCCGGGGGCGATGGCGTTCACGGTGATGTCACGGCCGCGCAGCTCGCGGGCCAGGATCAGGGTCAGCGCCTCGACGCCGCCCTTCGACATCGCGTAGGCGCCGTACTGCGGGAAGCGCAGGCCCACGACCGACGACGAGACGTTGATGATGGCGCCGCCGTTGCGAAGCTTGCGAGCTGCCTGCTGCGAGACGACGAACGTGCCGCGAGTGTTGGTGCGGATGATCTTGTCGAAGACCTCGAGGTCCATGTCCGCGACAGTGCCCAGCGGCATGATGCCCGCGGAGTTCACGACCACGTCCACACCGCCGAACGTCTCGGCGGCCAGGTCGAAGGCGGCCCCGAGAGCGGCCTCGTCGGCCACGTCCGCCTGTGCGGCGATGGCTTGGCCACCGTTCGCCTTGATCTCCTCGACCGCCTTGTCGGCTTCGGTCTTGTTGCCGGCGTAGACGATGACGACGGCCATGCCGTCCGCGGCGAGGCGCTCGGCGGCTGCCCGCCCGATGCCCCTCGATCCGCCGGTGACGATCGCAACGCGAGTCATTTCGATGCTCCCTAGCTGGTGTTTCCGTCGCTAACACCAATAACGTAGCATCGATATCGAATCAGCGCTACCCCTCATCTGTTATCGTCGTTACATGGACACCAGGGAGCGGTTGGTGAAGGCCGCGGCCGAGTTGCTGATCGAGGGCGGCAAGGAAGCTGTCTCCACGCGCGCGGTGGCGACGGCGGCAGGTGTGCAGGCGCCGACGCTGTACCGGCTGTTCGGCGACAAGGACGGCCTGCTGGACGCCGTCGCCGCCTACGGGTTCGCCGACTACCTCGCGACCAAGCACGCGATGGGCGCCAGCGACAACCCGGTCGACGACCTACGTCGCGGGTGGGAGATGCACATCGGGTTCGGCCTGGCGCGGCCCGCGTTCTACCTGCTGATGTACGGCGAGCCGCGCAAGCGGGCGGCGCGGCTGGAGGCGGACGCGATGCTCCGCGAGATCATCAGCCGCATCGCCGCGGTGGGGCGGTTGACGGTCCCGATCGACCAGGCCGCGCAGTTCGTGCACGCGGCGGGCATGGGCGTCGTGCTGTCGTTGATCGCGACACCGGAGGAGGAGCGGGATCTGGAGCTGATCACGTTCTCGCGGGAACAGGTGATCAGGGCGATCACGACGGAGGCGTCACCGGACGAGCCGACGGACATCCCGAGTCGCGCGATCGCGTTGAAGGTGGCACTGGAGGAGGACCCGCCCCTGATGCTGTCTCCAGCGGAACGGGCCCTCCTGGCCGAGTGGCTTGATCGCGTGGCTAAATGACTACGCGTTCGGGTCGAACGAGATCCCGGCCGGCTTGGCGATGCCCAGGTTGTAGTTGAACGCGCTGTCCTTGATCGCCAGCGACGCGCTGCCGAAGTCCGCGCTCACGAGCTTGTCGCGCACGCCGGCCGGGAAGCGGTCCCAGCTCACCAGGCCGGGGTACTGGTAGACGCCGTAGTGGTTCTCCGCCTGCTCGGTGAAGCCCGCGAGCCGGAAGCAGTGCGTGCTGGCGCCGTCCTTGTGGTAGATGATCTTCGCGTGGTTGCCTTCCCACGCGACCTTGTCACGCGAGTACGTGCTGAATTTGCCGTGCGCTGACGTCGAGACGTACTGGGCCACGTCGTTCTGCACCCAGATGATCACGTGCTCGATGTCGTGGCGGTGGCCGCAGCAGTCCCAGCCCGGCACGGCCTGGTCCTTCTCGAAGTACAGGTCGTACAGGTAGGCGCACCAGCCGTTGTTGCACTTGGAGCGGCTGTAGGAGTTGGTGTTGTCCAGGTCGGACCGGTCGTGGCAGTTGCCGTTCAACGCGCCCGAGTTCTTCAGGCCCGTCGCGATCTGCCCGGTCGGCGAGACCGCCGGGGTGGGGTAGCAGCCGTCACCGTCGTAGTCGAACGCCGGCTGCCACCTGCCGTCCTCGGCCGCGTAGCTGGCAGGGATGGCCTGGGGTGGGTCGGCGAGCGCGATCCCGGGGAACAGGGCGGTGATCAGCAGCGCGCCGGCCAGCGCGGGTAGGAGCTTCTTCTTCAACAGTGGCCTCGATTCCGGGGCAGGGGGAGCGGAGAGGCTTGCGAGGCAGAAGGTGGTACATGAACCACCTTCACGTCTAGGTAGTTCGCCAAATCTTTGCGATCCGGGAATTTCACACGCCCGCAACGGAACCGGTCACGGGTTCGCCCACCGTGGGGCCGAGCCCGATGAGTGGCTCACCACCTGCGACGACGTCGCTGAGGCGCAACTAACAGGGACCCCGACGTGCATGCTCATACATCGTCGTGCATAATTCTCAACGTGTCCAAGGTGCTCACTTCACTTCCGGCCGGCGAACGCGTCGGCATCGCCTTCTCCGGTGGTCTCGACACCTCCGTCGCGGTCGCGTGGATGCGTGAGAAAGGCGCGGTGCCGTGCACGTACACCGCGGACATCGGTCAGTACGACGAGCCTGAGATCGACACGGTCCCGGGCCGCGCGGGCACGTACGGTGCCGAGATCGCGCGCCTGGTGGACTGCCGGTCCGCGCTCGTCGAGGAGGGCCTCGCCGCGCTCGCGTGCGGCGCGTTCCACATCCGCTCCGGTGGCCGCGCGTACTTCAACACGACCCCGCTCGGGCGCGCGGTCACGGGCACCATGCTCGTGCGCGCCATGCTCGACGACGACGTCCAGATCTGGGGCGACGGCTCGACCTACAAGGGCAACGACATCGAGCGGTTCTACCGCTACGGCCTGCTCGCGAACCCGTCGCTGCGCATCTACAAGCCGTGGCTCGACGCGGCGTTCGTGACGGAGCTCGGCGGCCGCAAGGAGATGTCCGAGTGGCTGCTCGAGCGTGACCTCCCGTACCGGTCCAGCGTCGAGAAGGCGTACTCGACCGACGCGAACATCTGGGGCGCGACGCACGAGGCCAAGTCGCTCGAGCTGCTCAACGAGGGCATCGAGATCGTCGAGCCGATCATGGGCGTCAAGTTCTGGGACCCGTCCGTCGAGATCGCCACCGAGGACGTGACGATCGGCTTCGACCAGGGCCGCCCGGTCACGATCAACGGCAAGGAGTTCGGCAGCCCGGTCGACCTCGTGCTGGAGGCCAACGCGATCGGCGGCCGGCACGGTCTGGGCATGTCCGACCAGATCGAGAACCGGATCATCGAGGCCAAGAGCCGCGGCATCTACGAGGCGCCCGGCATGGCGTTGCTCTACATCGCCTACGACCGCCTGGTGAACGCGATCCACAACGAGGACACCGTCGCCCAGTACCACAACGAGGGTCGCAAGCTCGGCCGGCTGCTGTACGAGGGCCGCTGGCTCGACCCGCAGTCGCTGATGATCCGCGAGTCGCTGCAGCGCTGGATCGGCGCCGCGATCACCGGCGAGGTCACGCTGCGGCTGCGTCGCGGCGACGACTACTCGATCCTCGACACGTCCGGCCCGGCGTTCAGCTACCACCCGGACAAGCTGTCGATGGAGCGCACCGAGGACTCGGCGTTCGGCCCGGTCGACCGCATCGGCCAGCTGACCATGCGCAACCTCGACATCGCGGACTCCCGCGCCAAGCTGGAGCTCTTCGCGGGCCTCGGCATGGTCGGCAACCGCCAGTCGGCGCTCATCTCCGCCCAGCCCGAGTCGACCAAGCTGATCGGCGAGGTCCCGGACGGCGGCGCGGAGGTCATCGCCTCGCGCGGCACCGTCTCGGCGGCCGACGAGCTGCTCGACTCGGCCGCGATGGAGTCGGGAACGGACTGATTCGGCCGCTTCCGGCCCCTCGCGAGGGGCCGGGAGCTAGCCTGATCCTTCGTGTCGATCATGGGGGAGTGGGCCCGGCCCGCTGTTCGTCTGCATCCGGTTCCTGGCTCGCCGGGGGTGACGGACAGCCACATCGGCGGCCCTCTCCTGTGGCCGGCCGACGAGCCGTGGCCGTGGTGTGACGGCAGTAAGCACGACGAGGGCCTCACCATCCTCCCGGCCGACAGCTTCGGCGTGCGGGTGGCGCTGATCAGCGCTGTGCAGCTCTACCGGCGCGACTTCCCAGAGCTGCCGTTCCCGGACGGCACCGATCTGCTCCAGGTCCTGTTGTGCCCGTTGGAACACTCCGACGAGGAGACCGACCACTTCGGGCCGTGCGTGCAGCTCTTCTGGCGGTCCTCGGCCGTTGCCGACGTGCTGGACGCCGTA
>JAVXWK010000974.1:0-8305 GCA_032230575.1 Pseudonocardiales bacterium
AGCTCGGTCAGCGGTGCGTTAGCGTGAGTAATGAGGGCCTCCTGGCTAGCCGGTGCAGATGTCGCAATCCACACCGAACCCGGAGGCCCTCCCTCATACCAAGATCATCCGACTACGTGTCGGACCGATCGCAACGTCACTGGTCAGTACACCTAGCCGGACAGCCGGTCGCCCACCAGCGCCAGACACTGGATCGCCGCGAGTCCGTACTGGGCGGTCGCGTTGGTCGACACCCACGTCGCCTCGTCGACCGGGTTCAGCACGGCGGGCCCGGTGATCCTGGTGCTGCGCCACGGACTGTTGGCCGGGTAACCGGCCTCGCCGCGCTCCAGCTCCGTCCACGCGCGAGCGGCCAGGGCCGGGTTACCCGTCTTCGCGGCTGCGTAGGCGGTGAGCCTGGCGTGCGCCTGCTTGAGGTTGAGACTGCCGAACGACTGCCCGACGGCGGCGATCTGTTCCGCGGCCGTGCCGTTGTACAACGTGCAGTACTGCAACCAGGCGCGTTCGAACTCCGGCAGCTCCGCCGCCGCGATGATCTCGCTGCACAGCTCCGCGAGGCCGAACACCGCGCTGAGGTGTGACACCGACACGGCGACGGTGTCGGTGGCGAACTGGCCCGTGGTGAGGTCGTACGTGCCCTCCCCGGTGACGAAACCGTTCTTCAGCTTGCCTATCGCGGTGCAGGTCTTGATCAGCTTGGTCCTGGCGATCGGGTCGCCGCCGCGTTCCCACTCGGTGAACCACGCGGCAGCCAGCGCGCCCCAGTCCGTGCCGAGGCCGACCGCCAGCGCCTTCGGGTCGGGTTCGTAGGGCTCGGTGCGGATCTTGCGCAGCGGATCGAGGACGAGGAACGTCCTGTCCGCGTCGACCAGATCGCGCATCAGGTCGCCGACGCGTTCGTCGGCGGTGAGGAAGTAGAGGAACCGCCGGTTGGCCGCCGTGCTGATCCGCAGCTGTTTGGCGCTGTCGGCCCAGTGCTGCACACCGTGACGGGTGCCGAGATCCGCGTACTTGCCGAGGTGGTAGACGTCGACTTCACCGGTGTGGCGTGTCATCGCCTCCGCCATGCGGAAGATGTCCGCCCTGCCGGTCCGCAGGTAGCTGTACCAGAGCCACAGGTCGGTGCTGAGCTCCGAGTTGTCCCACGCGTAGCCGCCGACGTCGTAGCGCCACTCGTGCCGGTCGTTGTCGTAGGTGTGCATCACGTCGCCGTAGTCCCAGAAGCCGTACCACCGGCGCTGCTCCACCTGGTCGCGGTAGAAGTCGAGGAGGAAGTGGAGCCGGTCCTCGATCACCGCCTTGGCCGGGGTCGACCTGTCCACCGGTGACCAGTCGCCGAACACGCCTGCTGCTCGCATCCGGCGCGGCGACGCGACCAGCAGCGGTGGCGTGCACACAACGGCAGCCTGTGCGGCGAGGCGTTCCGCTGACGGCGTGGCGTCCAGCGCCCAGAACATCAGCTCGATGGTCCTGGCGACGCCGTACGGATCTCCGAAGCCGGGTTCGTAGTCCTCGTAGGTGATCTCCAGGCCCTCCAGTTGCTCGGGATGGGTGTCCATGCCCATCCCGTCGTGGTAGAACCGCAGATCCATCGGTCTGGCGTCCGGTGCCCAGAGCCACACGGTGACCTCGGCCGACTCCCCCGCCGCTCCGCGGATGTCGAGCTGCGTGGGGTGCGTCTGCCAGAAGTCGCGCATGCCGAACGCGAAACCGCGGCTCACGCCACCGACATAACCGAATCCACCCGCCCTGGTGCCTGCAGCGGCGTGCACCCACCCGCAGCCGGACCTGGTCCGTTTGCGGATCTCGAACCCGTCGGCGGTCAACTGGCTGAGCGTGTAGTCGCCCCAGGCCGGGACGAGGTGCAGCCGCGAGCTCACCCTGGTGTCCCAGGTGGACACATCGGGCGTCGCACGCCCGGCGACCTGCGCGGCCCGCACCGCCGCCCCAGGGTCTCGCCGCAGACCGGTGACACCGCGCACAGCCTCGGTGAACAGGCCGCCGTCGGCACTGGCGAACCGGACGTGCCGGTTGTGCGGATCGTCCGGCAGCGGAACCTGGAACCGCACCCCGAGCCCGCGGATGAAGTCGTTCTCCGCCTTGCCGTCGAACACGAAGCTGTGCACCATCCGGAAGTTCTCCGCACCGGCGTGGAAGTACAGCCGGATGGTGAAGGGCAGCCAAGCCCGTGACTGACGCTGAGCGCGGTGCTTGCCTTCGATGCGCACGACCGCGCGCACAGGACCGGACTGTTCGACCGTCACCCGGTGCACCTCACCGGTGTAGCGCTCGCGCCTGCGGTCACCCCGCTCATCGAACTCGTCGGGACCGTTCTGGTGCAGGCAGACCAGCTCGCCCTTCCGCGCGACGACCTTGCCGACGCGGGAGACCGTGTCGATCAGGACCTGGCCGCCCCGGTTGAGCACGCATCGGAGCACGCCGGTGTCCACGACGATCCGGCCTGCCTGCCGGGACACGGTGACCGCCTTCGCCGGCGCCGCCGCCGGGCCGGGCGCCAGCAGGTACTTCTCGGCCGCCGGTGCACCGGCGGCGATCGCGTGAGCGCTCCACTTCAAGGAACCGTCCGGCCAGTAGCCGATCGGCCACGTCTGCACCGGCACCGCGGTGCCGTCGGGTGTGCGCAGGCCGAACGACTGGTCCGGCCGCAGATGCCCTTTCGGCCACGGCAGTCCCCACGTCACACCGGTCATCTCGGCCGGGACACCGTCTTCGAGCCAGTGCACCTCGGTCGGTTCGCCGGGCTCTGCGGCGGCGGCGGCAGCTCCGCCCGTTGCCGCGGAGGCGGCCAAAGGCAGGGCGGTACCACCGACCAACAGGGTTCTCCGGGTGAGCGGTGACATGCTTCAACTCCCTTTCGAGTCCGGGTCAGCGTCTTGGAAAGCGCTTTCCTGCTTAGCACACAAAGGGTATGCTCGAATCTCGTTTTCGGTCCGTCTACATCAGACAAACCCCTGTCGTCTGGAGACAATGTGAGGAAACGTTTTCTGGCCCTGGCCGCGCTCGCCGTACTGCCACTGTTCACCGCCGCGGTTCCGGCATCGGCCGATGAGCCCGGCTGCGCCCCTGCGACCAAAGCGTCCACGAACGCCGCGCCCGTGAAGGTCTGGCTCGCCGGTGACTCGACGATGTCCAACCCGCAGGGAAGCTGCCCGGTCGGCTGGGGCAGCCAGTTCGACCCGCTGTTCAACGCCGACGTCACCGTGCAGAACAGCGCGGTGGCCGGGCGGAGCATCCAAACATGGCTGTACGAGTCCAACGTGAAGAACACGAAGGACTCGACCGGCGAGTGCGTGGTGAGCCCCAGGACGTTCCACTCGCGCTGGCAGAACATGCTCAACCCCACCACCGGCATGAAGGCCGGTGACTACCTGATGATCCAGTTCGGGATCAACGACGGCAGCCGCGACTGCCCGCGCCACGTCGGCAGCGCCCGGTACCGGGAACTTCTCGCGATGATGGCCAAAGCGGCCAAGGACCGCGGTGCCATCCCGATCTTCCTGACGCCGGTCTCCGCCATCAGGTGCAGTGGCAGCACAGCCGTCGGCACCCGCGGCTTCCTCACCGAGACGTTCGACGCGGGCCGGGCCGCCGGGGCCACGGTGATCGACCTGCACAAGCTGAGCTACACGCTCTACAACACACTCAGGCTCTGCCCCAACAACGGTGACTACACCAGGGGCCCGGTCGGCGCCTTCTTCTGCAACGACCACACGCACTTCGAGGCGGCAGGGGCGCGCCAGATCGCCGGTGTCGTGGCCAAGGCGTTGCGCGACCAACGGATTCCCCTTTCCAGCTACCTCAAGTGAAGGAAGGTGGGTGGTCCGGTCCGCCACCGGACCACCCACCGCTCGACAGCCCGTGCGGCGGGCGTCCGGCCACACCAGGCCGCCGGTGCCGTCGCACCGGAGAGCGAGCAGGATTCTCACCGTCCTCATCGGACGTCCTCGACGTCGATCCGGTTGCCGCCGCGACGCGTGTGGAACGCGGAGCCGCCGACCTCAGTGGTGATCGAGGCGCCGTCGTCGAACTGGTGGAACTGCAGGGTGACGCCGCCGGCGTGGTCGTAGTCCGGGCGGTCGTCGACGGCGCCGAGCGGAAGGACCGTGTTCGGTCCATTGCTTAATTTCATTCGACGTTTTCGCCGTTCGAATTCGAATCGAATTCTTCGATTTGCGAACACCTTCAGGAGACGTTAGCGAAGACACTGTTGCAAAGGAAGAGCAATCGACGTTCGTTGACGGTTGCGCCGATCAGGCTTACATTGTCTGGAAAGCGCTTGCCTGTCATAGGGCGAGCGTGATGATTTCCTGCATTTCCCTGCGCAAGGGAGTATTTGTCATGGTCTCAACCGGGTGGCGGATGGGCGTCTCGGTCGCCGCGGCGGCCGTGACCCTCGGCGGCGTGCCCGCGGCGTCCGCGGACCTCGAGCCGCGGATCACGGCCTGCGGCGACCGCACGTTCAACGCGGAGGCGGTGCTGAGCGGCGGCACGTGGACGGCCCGCAACGGCGGCCGGACCGTCCACACCGGTGGTGACATGCGGTCCGCCGTCCAGGCTGCCGTCAACAGTCTCACCTCCGGCCGCACCTCCAAGCAGTGGGTGCTGGTGCGCGGCAGCGGCTCGGTGAGCGCGGACTCACGGATCACATTGCCCAGCTTCACCGGTATCGACGTCTGCGGCACGATCAACGTCACCGGCTCCGGTTCCGGCGACCAGGCCCCGATCTACTCCAGGGGCACCCGCGAGGTCGAGGTGCGCTACCTCAGTCTCACCGGACGCCCGGTGTACGGGATCTTCCTGCGCAACGTCGAGAACGTGGTACTCGGCCAGATCGACATGCGACTGTCCGGCGGTCTCGGCGTGCGCGTCGACAACCGCGGCAACACGAGCGTCCGCAGCCGGAACATCAGGATCGACGAGGTGTTCGTCTCCGGCGCCGGGAGCCACGCCGTCGAGACCTACGGCGTCGACAACATCACCATCGGCACCGTGACGGCCCGCGACGTCGGCGAGTCCGGATTGCTGCTCAACGACACCATCAACGCCACCGTCGGCACAATCGACGCGGAGAACGCCGGTGCGGGCACCGGTTATGCGGCTTTCCGCACGGCCAACCGCAACGGTCGCGTCGGCAGCGGCTACCCCACCAACATCCGGGTCGGCACGGTGCGCGCCCGCGGCGGCGGCCGTGGCGTCTTCTGCGTGTCCGAGAGCGGCGGACTGATCATCGACCGGATCGACCTCGCGAACACCGGCAACAACGCCATGCTGATCGAGAACTGCTACAACGTCAGCCTCGCGGCGCAGAGCGGCACCGTGAGCGGCGGCGGTGAGATCCGCCTCGCCGCCCGCTCGGAGTTCGCGAACAACCGCGACATCACAGTCCAGAACCTGACGGTGACCAACTCGTCAGTCCGCGAAAGCCCTTGTGGCACCAACACGACATTCCGCAACATCACGCTGAACAACAGCACCTCGAACATCTGCCCGTGACGTCCGAACACGACTGCCGCCCTGCACTGTGCCGGGCGGCGCGTCACTCCGCGATCTTGTACCTGCCGAGCACCATCTGGGCCAGTTCGTCCGCGACCTCGTCCATCGTCACGTCGAACCCATCCGACCACCCAGTCGTGCGTCAGTCCGTTGACAGCACCGAATGATGGCCGCGGCGGTGATGCGGCGGTTGCCGGGAGGGATCTCGCCGCGGGTGACGGCGTCCGCGGCCGGCCCGTTGATCAGCTCCACCCTGGGCACGACGTTCGAGGCGCAGGCGGTCCATGCGGGGACGGATGCGGGATCCAGGTCATCGATCACCGCAACCCGGTGGCACGCCTGGAGGTCCAGGGCGGGCGGGAAGCGGGCTTCAACCACTTCCTCTCCGAGAACGGTTCCGGCTGCGGTGGAGCCATCGCGGTCACCGACGTCCACAGCCGGCGCCTGCTCGTGGATCCTCTGCCGGTCAAGCCGGATGTCGTCCAGGCGACCAACCTGCAGTGGGTGGGAAGGTCGTCGACCTGTCCCACCCGTCCTCGTCACCACCCCGGGGACAGGCCGTAGAGGTGGTCGTCGAGCTTCGCGGCTATCAGCCGGTGGTCGCGCGCCGAGAAGTACCAGTCACACCCGAGTCGGTCCAGCGCCGGGTCGCTGTGGTTCCAGTGGCGGACGCGGCCGTCGCCCTGTTCGTTGCGGTCCCGCACGACCTGACGCACGGTGTCGGCGAACCTCCCGGATCTCTCCGGGACGTCGTGCTGATTCGACGGATCAGCGGTTGAGCGGTTCGTAGTCGAACCAGTCGAAGTGGACGGTGCCGGTCGCGGCGTACATGCCGATGACCCGTCCGGTGAAACCGCCCGCGACCTCCGTCGAGAGGTAGCGGCCGTCGAGCGTGGCGAGCACGGTGAACGTGCCGTCGCTTTCCTCGATCCCGAAGGAGATGGTGTCCGGCCCGGAACGCGAGTCCCGTAGTTCCTTCGCCTCGTCCACCCGGACACCGAGGACCAGTGGACCGCCGGTTGCTGTCCGGGATGCCACCACCGTCCGCAGTGGACCGATGCGGGCGAGCACCCGCACCTCTCCAGACGCCGCCTCGATCTCGTAGTGGTGTTCCTCGTCGAACCGCACGGCGAGTCCACCGCTGCCGTCAGCGACGTCGATCAGGGTGCGGGCGCGGCAGGACAGGTGCTGCTGACGCCGGCCGACGAACACGACGTCCGGGTCGTCCAGACCGGACCCGCGGGCATGCAGGGTGAGCCATCCGGGCCGGTCCTTCGTGGTGCAGTGGTGTTCGCGCGGGGAGATCCAGCACGGTCGCGGTTCGGTGTGGTCGAAATCGTCCCGCTCCGCGTCCCCCGCAGCGGAACCGGACACCAACTCGCCGACCACCGGCCAGCCGTCGGCCCAGCTCACCGGCGCCAGGAACGTCTCCCTGCCGAGCACGTGCCAGCCGGGCGTGCCACCACCCGGCCGCACGCCGAGCAGCACCATCCACCACGAACCGTCCGCCCTCTGCACCAGATCCGCGTGACCGGTGTTCTGAACAGGGTCGTCAGTGCTGCGGTGCGACAGGATCGGGTTGGCGGGGCAAGGTTCGAACGGGCCGTCCGGTGCCGGCCCGCGAGCGATCGAGACGCCGTGGCCGCGTTCAGTGCCACCTTCCGCGATCAGCAGGTACCAGTACTCGCCGATCCGGTACAGATGCGGCGCCTCCGGAGCCTTGGCACCGGGTGTGCCGGACCAGAGCCGGTGCGGCGGGCCGAAAGTCTCACCGGTCGACGGGTCGATGCGGTACTGCGACACCCCGGCGACCGTACACCAGCAGTTGCCCTCGTCGTCCCAGGCGAGGTCCGGGTCGATGCCGCCGACCTCCGGCAACAGGATCGGGTCCGACCACGGCCCCGCCGGATCGGTGGCGGTGAACACCATGTTGCCACCGCCGTGGCTGACACTCGTGACGACCAGCCAGAACCGGCCGTCGTGGTGGCGCAGCGTCGGCGCGTAGATCCCGGCCGACGACGGCGTCCCTGCGGTCAGCAGCAGCTGGCTCGGCCGGTCCAGCGCGTTGCCGATCTGCGTCCAGTTCACCAGGTCCCTGCTGTGGAACACCGGGATGCCGGGGAAGTACTCGAAACTGGAGCACACCAGGTAGTAGTCCTCCCCGACCCGGCACACGCTCGGGTCGGGATGCATCCCCGGGATGACGGGGGTGGCGGTGTTCGTCACCCGTCGAACTCCTCTGGTCCTAAGACGGTGCAGCGCCGCGAAGCCCGGCGGAGCCGCTCCACGACAACGTCTACATCGGACAGACGCGGCAGAGTCGTGGCGCCCTCGCCACCGGAGCGGCACCAGACGGCGACGCAAGTGGTGAGGGACGTGGACACGGCCGATTCGATCCACGGGTACTCCCGGCGTGCATGCCCGGGGTCTGGCGGATCGTGCTCACAGCGGTTTTCCCGCTCGCAGGACGACGCACCCTCCGGCCGGCACTTCCTCCACCGGTCCACCCGTGAGCAGGTCGTGCGCGGCATCCGGCAGGGACACGGATTCGGCACGGTGGTTGAGCACGATGTGCCAGCGGCTGCCGTCCTCGCCCTGGCGCGTGACGGCCTCGACACCGGGCGGCAGGCCGGGCAGCACCGGACCGACGCCGACGGAGTCCAGCAGCCGCACGACCAGTGCGGTGTAATCGGCGTCGTCGAGCCGGGTGGACAGGTACCAGCCGTGGCCCTTGCCGAAGCTGTGCCGGGTCAGCGCCGGGAAGCCGGCCAACGTGCCGTGGGTGTAGGAA
>JAVXWK010000752.1:0-8403 GCA_032230575.1 Pseudonocardiales bacterium
CCCAGGGCCAGCGCCAGAGTCACGTGCGTGCGCTGGCCACCGGACAGGTCGCCGATCTGCAACCTGCGCGGCACCTTGAACCGGGTGAGCCACCCGTCGGCGCGCTCGTCGTCCCAGACGTCGTTCATGCGGCGGCCGAACTGCAGGACGTCGGCCACCTTGAAGTTCTTGTACATCGGCTTGTGCTGCGGCACGTACGCCACGCGGCCCGCGATCGACGCGTGCCCGTTCTCCGGCGCCAGGTGCCCGGCCAGCACGTTCAGCAACGTCGACTTGCCGGAGCCGTTGGCCCCGACGAGTGCCGTGACGCTGCCCGGCGGCAGCTCGAAGGAGACGTCCCGCACCGCCCACTTCGACACTTCGGCCGCGACCACGCTCATTGCGCTCCCCCACTCAGCACCTCGCGCAGCAGCGCGTAGATGTCCTCGTCCTCCAACCCGGCGGAGCGTGCCTCCGCGACCCAGCCCGCGAGTTTCTCGCGCAGCAGATCGAGGTCCTCAGGGGCGGCGGACCCCAGGGACGCCTTGACGAAGGTGCCGGAGCCCTGCCGGGCCTCGACGAGGCCGGCGAGCTCGAGCTCGCGGTAGGCCTTGTGCACGGTGTTCGCGTTCACGCCGCTGGTGGCGACGACATCGCGGACCGTCGGCAGGCGATCGCCCGGTTGCAGCCAACCGAGTCTCATGGCCTCCCTGACCTGCCGCCCCAGCTGCAGGTACGCGGGAAGACCGCTGCCACGGTCGACGTGGAACTCGACCACACACGCTCCCCAGATTGTTCTACTGAACTAGAACACTAGGACAATTTCGCGCGCCTGCAAAGAGTACGCGGGGAGCTTTCGTACTCTCCTGCAGTACGCGGGGGCCCCGCGTGCGGTGGGGAACGGGGAGCGTTGGGCGCGGGACAGGGGGAGTCAGCGCCCAAGTGTGGTGAGGAGGGTGCAGGCCTCGGCGTGGGTGTCGGGGAGGCGTTCGGTCCAGACCTTGGCGGGGCCCACCGGGCGGACGTTGGGGTCGTCGGCCAGGCGGTCTGCCGCCAGAACGCGCAGGTTGGAGATGCGGCGCGCCAGCAGTTCGTCACGGCGTACGAGGACCGCGGCCACGCACGGGCCGAGGGTCGCCAACGTCTCGCCGCCGTCGAAAACCGTGCGAATGGCGTCGGAGACGAGGGTCATCGCGACGACACGCGACCAGCCAGACGCGCGGTGCACGTCGAGCCGCAGCAGGACCAAGGCGTAGTCCAGAGGCGCGACCGGGGTCTCCCGGTACACCTCGCCCAGGCGGGTCCGCAGGTACGCGGCTGTCGCCAGCCCGGTCAGAGGGTCCTCGGCCGCGCAGTCGCCAGCCTGCTTCGTCACCACGTCCGCCCATCCCAGCGCTGTCATGCGCAGCATCCGTGAAGGGAGCGCGTCGACGTTCGGCGACACGATGTGCGACGCGTCGGTCAGCACGGCGTGCAGCGCCGCGAGGTCCAGCAGCGTCTCGCTGAGGCCCGCTCCCGCCTCGGCACGCGCCCGGCCCAGCCGGATCAGCGCGTCGGCGGGGTCGGTGTGCTCGAGCATCGCCGCGCACACGTCGTCGACCTCGGCGAGCGGCCAGTCTGCGGGGAACGCCCAGCCGGCAGCCATGGTGGCGGTCCGCCACCTGGACTTCAGCAGGCGTTCCGCTTGTGCGACACCCACCCGGTCTCCCTTCAGCTCTCGCGATTCCAGGTGGGAGACGCGTCCACTTCCGATTCGTGACGCAACCCGCGTGGGGGATTGCGACCGCAGGCTGAAACAAGCGCGAACACAGATGGGTGAGTGTCCGTCAGCAGCGGACCTGGACTGTCGGTGCCACTCGCTACCGTGGCGGTGAGATGGTCACGGTGATTCAGGCGTATCGGTTCGCGCTCGATCCGACCGAGGCGCAGCACGCGGCTCTGCGGTCGCATTGTGGTGGGCAGAGGTACGCGTACAACTGGGGTTTGGCGCGGATCAGGGCGAACCTCGACCAGCGTGCCGCCGAGAAGACCTACGGCCTCTCCGACGGTCAGCTCACTCCATCGGTGTCGTGGGCGGCTCACAGCTTGCGCAAGGCGTGGAACCACGCCAAGCAGGAAGTCGCGCCGTGGTGGGGCGAGAACTCCAAGGAGGCCTACTCGTCGGGGCTGGCCAATCTCGCCACAGCGCTGACGAACTGGCAGGACTCCATCACTGGCGAGCGGCGTGGCTCGAGGGCGCGGTTCCCGAGGTTCAAGGGCAAGCGGGCCGGGGTTTCGTGCCGGTTCACCACCGGCGCGCTCGGCTTGGTCAAGTCGGATCGGCGGCACGTGAAGCTGCCCCGTATCGGCGCGGTGCGCACCTGCGAGTCCACTCGCAAGCTGGCCCGCCACCTGGAGCGTGGTACGCCCGCATCCGGTCCGCCACCGTGTCCTGCCGGTCCGGGCGCTGGTTCTGCGCGTTCTCAGTGGAGATCGCCCGCAACGGCCCGGCATCCACCCGAAGCGGTACGGCTGTCGGTCTGGATCTCGGGGTCAAATCGCTCGCGGTGCTCTCCACTGGCGAGGTCGTGCCGAACCCGAAGCACCTCGAAACCGCGCAACGGGAGCTGCGCCGCCTGCAGCGCCAGGCCTCCCGCCGCGCCGGTCCTGACAAGCGCACGGGGCAGATCCCGTCGAACCGGTGGGGCAAGACCCATGCGCGCATAACCAGGCTGCACGCGCGGGTCACGAACGCGCGCCGCGACGGCCTGCACAAGCTCACCACTCGTCTGGTGCGCAGGTTCAGCGCAATCGTGCTGGAAGACCTCAACGTGGCCGGGATGCTGCGCAATCGCCGCCTGGCTCGCCACATCGCCGGAGTCGGGATGGGCGAGTTGAGGCGGCAGACCACGTACAAGACAGCTTGGAGCGGCACTCGGCTCGTCGTCGCCGACCGCTGGTACCCGTCCTCGAAGACCTGCTCGGACTGCGGCGCGGTGAAAGCCAAACTGCCGCTGCGCGTCCGAGTTTTCGACTGCGACGAGTGCGGTCTCGTGATCGATCGCGACTTCAACGCCGCCCGCAACCTCGCCGCACTCGTCAGCGAGACGGCGGGCCGCACGTCCACGGCGAGTTGCGCCGGGACGCTAAACACGCCCGATGGAAACCCTTGTCAGACCCACACCTCGTGGGCAACGGGTACTGCCACGGGAAGACCCGCACCACCCCGTGCTGGCCAACGCCGCCGCCGCAAGGCGACGACTGCCTGAAGGCGTGACCTCACGGCCACTCACACTTTAGGTGACGGATTGAGATGACTCTTCGCCGCGTAGTACGTCACACTGAGCGCCGCGAGGAGGGGACAGAGACTTTGGCGACCGTTCCTGCAGAGGTCCAGGGCCCGAGCGACGCGGAACTCATCGAGTCCGTGCGCGGAGGGACCATCGACGCCTACGGCCAGTTGTACGAACGGCACGTCTCGGCGGCCTACAACCTCGCCCGCCAGTTGGCCCGCTCGCAGGCCGAGGCCGACGACCTGGTGTCCGAGGCGTTCGCGAAGGTGCTGGACACGCTGCGTGCCGGGCGTGGTCCCGACTCGGCGTTCCGCGCCTACCTGCTCACGGCCCTGCGCCACACCGCGTACGACAAGACTCGGCGCGACAAGAAGGTCGACCTCACCGAGGACATGACCGACGTCGCACCGGCTGTGCAGTTCAGCGACACCGCAGTGGCCGGACTGGAGCGGTCGCTCGCCGCCCGCGCGTTCGCCGCGCTGCCGGAACGCTGGCAGATGGTGCTCTGGCACACCGAGATCGAGGGCCAGTCGCCCGCCGACGTCGCGCCGTTGCTCGGGCTGACGGCCAACGGCGTGTCCGCGCTCGCCTACCGCGCCCGTGAGGGCCTCAAGCAGCAGTACCTGCAGATGCACCTGGCCGAGACCGACACAGAACGCTGCAAGGCGACCGTCGACAAGCTCGGCGCGTGGACTCGCGCCGGCCTGTCCAAAAGGGAAGCGACTCAGGTCGAGGCGCACCTCGACGAGTGCGGCCGCTGCCGTGCGCTGGCCGCCGAGCTCGCGGACGTCAACGGGGCGCTGCGGATCTTCGTCGCACCGCTGGTGCTCGGTGTCGGAGCCACGACCTACCTGGTGGCGGCCGGTACGACCACGGCTGTCGTCGGTGCCGGTGCGGCCGCTGGTGGTGCGGGTGCGGTCGGTGCCTCGATCCCCCGCCAGCTGATCACCGTCGGCGGATCCGCTGCCGCTGTGGCCGCCGCCGTCGTGATCGCGCTGACGGCCGGTACGAGCGACCAGCAGTCGCCGCAGGTGCAGGCGGCCGAACCGCCGCCGCCCGCCGTCACGCAGGTCCAACCGCCGTCACCGAAGCCGCCGGTGCCTCCGGCGCCCACCACTGAGCCGCCTGTCCAGACGCCGTCGCCGACGCCCAGTTCGCCTGCTCCTACCCCGACTCCCACGCCGGAACCGACGCCGACGCCTCCGCCCGCGTCGCTCACGCCGACGACGCCGAGCGGGTACACGCTCACGCCTGGCGAGGAGCCCAAGGACTTCCCGATCACCGTCCTGAACACGGGCGGCACCGCGGCACCGCCCGCGAGCATGGTGCTGAACCTGCCGCCGGGTGTGCTGTCGACCGGCGGGCCGTCGTCGTTCAGCGCGCGGCTGCTGCAGCTGGACGGGTCCGCTGAGCAGACCGTGAACTGCCCCGCGGGAGGCGGCACGATCACGTGCGTGACTCCGCAGGCCATCGCACCCGGCGGGAAGGCCACGTTCCTCTTCCGGCTGCGCGCGACTCCCGAGGCGATGCCGGGAACGATCTCCGGCACGATCTCCGCGGGCACCGCGATCTCGGTCAACGTCAGCGTCGCGGTGCACGTGCCTCCGATCAACGACGACATCGACCTCGCCGTGAGGACGCAGCAGGAGCAGCTGTACTGGCACTGGCACCCCCGCGTGGACGTGGCGGTGCGCAACAACGGCCCGCGCGCGGGCACGTTGACCCTCGACGTGTCGTCCGACGCCAACATCGTGATCTTCACTCCCTACCGCCAGTGCTCGCGGACGGGCACGAAGGCGATCCACTGCGTCACCGACCTGGACAAGGGCGGCAAGTTCTGGATGTCCTTCTGGGCGTTCGGGCACGAGGGCGGAGACATCAAGGTCACGGCCACACTGGGCAACGCGACGAAGTCCGTCACCGTGCCGGTGAAGGGGTGGCCGCACCACCCGCCGGTCGACGACCTGCCGAAGCCGCCACCGGCACCCACGCCTGATCCGACGACGACGGTGCCGCCGACGACGACCACGCCGCCGGTGAAGCCGACGCCGACCGAGCCCACGAAGCCCGGCACGCCGACGTTGCCGCTGCCGTTGCCGAGCCCGGACCTGCCGCCGGTGCTGCCGCCGTCGTCCCAGGTGCCGACGCCGTCCGTGCCGCCGTCGACCTCGGTGCCGACCGCGCCGCCGAGGTCGGAGGAACCGTGCGAACCGAGGCCGGGTCTGCTCCCGTGGTTGCTCCCGGACCTGCTGGGCAAGCCGTGCCCGCCGGCGCGAAGTTGATCAAATGTTGATCTTTACTGGTCACTGAACGTGCAGGTCAGATGCCTCTGGGTGGCGGAAGATAACACCCGGAGGCAGGCGTCGTTACCTTGATCCGTAAGCTGGCGCGGTGCTGCCAGTCGTTCGCCGCGCCATGAGCCGGCTGCCGGAACCGCTCCAGTTCCTGCTTCACAAGCACCGCGAGATGATCCGGTTCGCCCTGGTAGGCGGCACGACATTCCTCATCGACAACGGTGTCTGGTACGCGCTGAAGCTCACCGTCCTGACGGACAAGGTCGTCACGGCGAAGGTCATCGGCGTGCTGGTGGCGATCATCGCCTCGTACGTGCTGTCCCGCGAATGGTCGTTCCACACCCGCGGCGGCCGCGAGCGCCATCACGAGGCAGCCCTGTTCTTCCTGGTCAGCGGCCTGGGTGTGGGGATCAACATCCTCCCGCTGTACCTGTCGCGGCACCTGTTCGGCCTGCAGGCCCCGTTCGTCTCGGCGTTCACCGAGGAGATCGCGGACTTCGTCTCCGGCTCGATCATCGGCATGCTGCTCGCCACGGGCTTCAAGTTCTGGGCGATGCGGCGCTGGGTGTTCCCGGACGCGGGCGCTCGTCCTGACCGGCGCGTTCACCCGATCTCCGTAGACTCGCCCCGTGTCCCTAGCCGAAACAGTGGTCTCCAGGTTGCCGGAGCCGATCCGGTCGATCGCGCTGAAGCATCGTGAACTAGTCAAGTTCGCCCTGGTCGGGGGCACCTGCTTCGTGATCGACACGGTCCTGTTCTTCGGGATCAAGACCGTCATCCTGCCGAACAACCCGGTGACGGCGAAGATCATCGCCACCCTGGTCGCCACGATCGTGTCGTACGTCCTCAACCGGGAGTGGTCGTTCCGCACCCGCGGCGGTCGCGAGCGGCACCACGAGGCAGCACTGTTCTTCCTGGTCAACAGCATCGGCATCGTGCTGAACTCGGCACCGCTGTACGTCTCGCGGTACCTGTTCCACCTGCAGGAGCCGCACGTGTCGCGGTTCACCGAGGAGCTCTCGGACTTCCTCGCCGCGCAGATCATCGGCACGCTCGTCGCGATGGCCTTCCGCTGGTACGGGTACAAGAAGTGGGTGTTCCCCGAGGAGAACGCACGCAAGCGGCCGATCGACGAGGAAGAGGCGCTGGGCCACTCTTAGGTGGCATGTCGCATTCTTCCGCCGACGTCGGCGACTTCTACGACCAGCTCAGCGACGCGATCACGGTGCCGGGTGGAGGCAACATCCACTTCGGCTACTGGCACGACGACGCCGACCAGGCTGGCTTCCCCCGCGCGTGCGAGCAGATGACCGAGCAGGTCGTCACGCGGCTCAGACCCGAGGCAGGCCAGCACGTGCTGGATGTCGGCTGCGGGATCGGGGTGCCCGCGCTCAAGCTCGCCGCCGAGCACGGCGTGCGGGTGACCGGAATCTCCGTGAGCGAGCGCCAGATCGGGCAGGCGAACGAGCGGGCGGCCTCAGCCGGACTCGCGGACCGCGTGTCGTTCCAGTTCGCCGACGCGATGAAGCTGCCGTTCGAGGACGGCTCGTTCGACGCGGCGTGGGCAGTCGAGTCGTTGCTGCACATGCCGGACCGGCTGACCGTGCTGCGCGAGGCGGCACGGGTGCTGCGGCCGGGCGGGCGGTTCGCGCTCAGCGACATCTTCCTGCGCGCTCCTCTGACGAGCGACGAGTCACGCCGCACGATCGCCGAGTTCTGCCAGGGCGGGCAGGTCAACTCGCTGCTCACCGAGGCCGAGTACCGCGAGGTCGTGGAGCAGCCAGGGCTGCGGGTGCTCGACGTGACCGACGTGAGCGCGCACGTGCGGAACTCGATCGTGGCGATCGCCGAACCCGTGTTCACCAACCGGGAGCTGGCCGAGCAGGTCCACGGACCAGGTGCGAGCGAGTGGCTGCAGGACATGCTCGGGCGGTTCGTGTCACTGCCGGAAGCCGGGTATCTCCTGATCACCGCCGAGAAGCCCTAACGAGGTGTGCTCGGCGCCTTCCACGGGATGCCGACCACGTCCTGCGCCTTGGGCACCGGCAGGAACACCGCGAACGTCGCCGGGCGTGCCGTCGACAGCTCCAGGCGGCCGCCGTCCGCGTCGACCAGTGCTCGGGCCAGTGCGAGGCCCACGCCGGTCGAGCCGCCGCCGGACACGCCGCGTTCGAAGATGTGCGCGGCGAGGTCGTCAGGCACGCCCGCGCCGCCGTCGCTCACTTCGACCACGACCGTGCCCTCTTCGCTGCGGGCGGCGACGACGACGGGGCCTTCGCCGTGGCGCAGGGCGTTGTCGAGCAGCACGCCGATGGCTTCGCGCAGGCGGGCCGGGGTGGCGCGGGCGAGCAGACCGTCCGGGACGCGGACGCGCAACGTCCGGCCGTGGCTCTTCACCTGCTCGCGCCACTCCTCGGCGATGAGGTTCAGTGCCGGGCGGAGCTCCAGCGGTTCGGCACCGACCGCCCGTGCCGCGCGGGCGGCGGCGAGCAGCTCGTCGAGGACGGCGGCAAGGCGTTCGGCCTGTTCAAGGGCCGCGCGCGCCTCCGCGGCGGTCTCGGGTTCCGGGTGCTCGGCCAACGCCTCCAGTCTGAGCTGAAGAGCTGTCAGGCGGCTGCGGAGCTGGTGGGAGACGTCGCCGACCAGCTCGCGTTCACGCTGGACCAGGCGGGCCAGGGCGGTGGCCGAGGTGTCGAGGGCCTCGGAGACGGCGTCCAGCTCGGAGATGTTGTAGCGCTGCTCGTCGGCGCGGAAGTCGCCGGCACCGAGACGGGACGCGCGGGCGGCGACGTGGCCGAGGGGTTTGGCGAGCGTTTGCGCCGTCACCAGAGCGACGACCGTGCCGGTGCCGACGGAGA
>JAVXWK010000765.1:0-2744 GCA_032230575.1 Pseudonocardiales bacterium
G
The DNA here is from genome assembly GCA_032230575.1 of Pseudonocardiales bacterium. Lineage (GTDB taxonomy): Bacteria > Actinomycetota > Actinomycetes > Mycobacteriales > Pseudonocardiaceae > Lentzea. Next base: position 2 of record JAVXWK010000765.1, read on the forward strand.
GCAGCGGTGCGGCGCAGCCGGCTGGTGCCCGCCGGCGGCGTTCGGACCCGTCCCACGGTCCGGCGCCGCCGGCGGTGTTAATCCCCGGCCCTCACAAGGGCCTAGGGGCTGCCTCCCAGGTCCTACTGCCTTCGGAGCCTCAATTGCACGCGTGCCCCACCCAGCGGCCCGCGGTCGACGTGGACGGAGCCCCCGGTGCTTTCCGCGGCGCGCCGGGCGATGTCGAGCCCGAGCCCGGTGGACCCACCGCCGCTCGCGCCGCGTTCCAGAGCACGGTCGACGTCCTCGATGCCAGGGCCGGCGTCCTCGACGACCAGCGCCACCAGATCGGCCTGGTGCACCAGCGTCACGGCGAACCGCGTGCCCTCCGGCGTGTAGCGGAAGACGTTGCCCAGCAACGCGTCCAGCGCCGCCACGAGGTCGGTGCGGGCCAACGGGACGTGCGCGGGCTTGTCGGCCCCGCGGATGGTCCACGGCCGTTCCTGGTCGTCCGCGAGCGCGGACCAGAACACCAGCCGTTCGCGCACGACGCTCGCGGCGTCCACACCGGTGTTGTCGGGCTGCAGGCCGGAACGGGCCGCCCTGATGATCTCGTCGACCTCCCTCTCCAGTCCGTGAACGGCTTCGCGGACGCGATCCGCGCCTGGACCCCTGCCGAGGGTGTCCGCGTCCAGCAGCAGCGCCGTGAGAGGCGTTCTGAGGCGGTGGGAGAGATCGGCGACGACCTCGCGTTCGGCGGCGAGGAGATGCCGGACGCGTTCGGCCATGGTGTTGAACGCCTTGCCGACCTCCTTGAGCTCCGGCGGTCCTTTGACCGGCACACGAGCGGAAAGGTCGCCCTGGCCCATTCTCCGCGCGCCTTCGGCCAGCGTGCGGGTCGCTTTCACGGCACGGGCTCCCAGCCGGTCGGCCACGAACACCGACCCGGCCACGAGCCCGATGGCGACGCCCGCCAGTGCCCACCACGTGCCGAGCACGCCGTGGGTGAGCTGTTCGTGCGGCACGAACGCCTCGATGATCGCGGTTCCACTGGAAGTGGCCAGAGGTTGCAGATAGGCGACGCCGTCCGGGCGATCCACCGTGGACGCCTTCGCGACGTTCCGCGCGTCCTGCAGGTCTTTGGCCGTGATGTGCGAGGTTCCGTAGGTGCCGGAGTTCAGGTGCACGGCGAGCCGTTGCTGGCCGCCGTAGCGGGTGGTGCGGATCGCCTGGCGGACCTCCGGGGCCTTCGTGGTGAGCACGAGCGCCGGGACGAGCGCGCCCGCCTGCTTCTCCGCCTCACTGATCGCGCGGTCGTACGCGGCGTTCTTGACGACGATCGCGAGTGGGATGAGAAAAGCCAGCGCCACCATGCTGGTCGCCGCGAGAGCGACCAGCACCAGTGACCGCCTCATCTCGGTGCGACCAGACGCACGCCGACACCTCGCACCGTGTGCAGATAACGCGGCTGCGCGGCCCGTTCGCCGAGCTTGCGCCGCAACCACGAGAGGTGGACGTCGAGCGTCTGGTCGTCGCGGGTGGACGGCCACAGGTTCGCCAGGATCTCGGCGCGCGGAACGACCTCCCCGGACCGTGTCGCGAGGTAGGAGAGCAGCTCGAACTCCTTGTGCGTCAACGAGAGTTCGCGTCCGTCCACAGTGGCCCGGCGCAGGTTCACGTCGATCTCCAGGCCGCCGATGACGAGCTGCTTGGTGTCACGGGCTCGTCTGAGCACGGCCTGCAGGCGCGCTTCGAGGTGCTCGCTGGAGAACGGTTTGACGAGGTAGTCGTCCGCGCCCGCGTTGAGCAGGCGGATGATCTCCTGCTCGTCGTCGCGGGCGGTGGCGATCACCACGGGGGTGTTCGTGACGCCTCGGATCATCCGCAGCGCGTCACCGCCGTCGAGGTCGGGAAGCCCCAGGTCGAGCACCACGACGTCGTAGTTGTTGGCGGTGACTTCGCGCAAAGCCTCGATCGCGAGCGCGACACCGTGCACGATGTGGCCCTGGCCGGTGAGAGCGCGCGTGATCGCCGCTCGCACCACCGGGTCGTCCTCGACCAGCAGTACTGATGCCATGAGCCGCTACGGAAGGGTCGCCGCAGTGAGACGGTCGGTCGGATACCTGGTCGCCTGGGCGGTGGTGACCGCGGTCGCCGTCGGCCTGTCGTGGTTCGGCATCCGGTCGGCCATGGAACCCGCCCCGGTGGCCGCGGTGGAGTCCACGACCGGGCCAGGTGGTGTGTTGCCGATGCCGACCATCACGTCGATCAGCGTCTCGGTGCCGCCTACCAGCACCTCGGTCAGCTCGCCGCCTGTCACGCCCTCGTCGTCCACCAGGCCTCCTGTCGTCAGTTCGTCGGTTCCGGCTCCTCCCAGTAGTACGGATGGGCGTCCCTCCTCGGCTCAACTCTCCGAGGGGGAATGGCAGGCGGACGGCTCCTACGTCCACGCATTCCACCTGCGCGGGGGTGACGTGGTCGTGCGCTACCGCCCGCAGGGGGTCGAGGCGTTGTCGGCCAGTCCCGCAGCCGGCTGGACGGTGGCCGTGGAACAACCCGGCGGCCCGCTGGTGGTCAACTTCCGCAACGCCACAGGCAACCTCTCCCGCCTCGAAGCCACCTGGACCACCGGACCCACGGCGCGCGTGATCGAGAAGTAGAGCCATGAACGGCGCTTTTGTGTACCTCAGGTCCACAAAAGCGCCGTTCATGGAGTTAGAGGCCGATGGCCTTGGCGATCTGGGTGGGCTTGAGGACGCGGAGG
>JAVXWK010000982.1:0-11508 GCA_032230575.1 Pseudonocardiales bacterium
GCGAGGCACCGGCACCCACCGGGAACTGTGGGACGACGAGGACTACCGCGCTGTGTTCACCGGGGGCGAGTGATGCGTTTCTACCTCTCCACGCTGGCAGGACACCGGAAGAGCGTCCTGATCCTGCTCGGCTGGTCCGTGCTCGAAGGCATACCGGCGTTCTTCGGCGGCAAGCTCGTCGGCACCGCCGTCGACAAGGGCTTCGCCGCGGGAGATCCGCTGGCCGGTGTCCTCTGGCTCGTCGCCTTCGCGGCGCTCGCGGTCGCGGGAGCGCTCGGCCAGCGCCAGGTCTTCGCACGGCTCGGCAGCGTCGTCGAACCCATGCGCGACGCCCTGGTCACGCGGGTCGTCAAGGGCGTGCTGAACGACCCGACGCACCGCCGCAGCCCGGACGCCAGCGCGGTGGCGATGATCACCCGGCACGTCGAGGTCGTGCGCGACGCGACCGCGGGCGTTCTGGTGCAGGCCCGCTCGCTTCTCGTCACCACGATCGCCGCGCTCGTCGGGCTCGCGACCACCGCGGCCGCGTTGATCTGGCTGATGGTCCTGCCGATCGTCGTCGCACTCGTCCTGTTCGGGCTGATGCTTCCCTCGCTGGCCAGACGCCAGCGCGACGCCGTGATGGCCGACGAACGCACAGCGGAAGCGTCCGGCTCGGTGCTCACCGGACTACGCGATGTCGCTGCCTGTAACGCGGCCGACGAGGCGTACGAGGACATCGCCACGCAGATCAACCAGCAGGCCAGGGCGTCGGTCGTCGTCGCGTGGGCGAACTCGTTGCGCGCCACGGTGATCGCCACCGGCGGCTTCGCCCCGATCGTGCTGCTCGTGGCGTTCGCTCCCCCGCTCGTCGCATCGGGCCAGCTGACCAAGGGCGCCGTGCTCGCCGCGGTCGTCTACCTCACCAACAGCGTGAACCCCGCGCTGCACGGCCTGGCCCGCACCACCAGCACCGTCGTGATGCGGCTGATGGTCGCCCTCAAACGACTTCAGGAAGCCGCGCCTCAGAAAACCCAGGAGACAGGCCGGGAAACCCCGTCCAACGGCGAGTTCGTCCTGAAGGACGTCACGTTCGGCTGGAGCCCGGACGCGGAACCGGTGGTGCGCGGCCTGTCGCTCGGCCTCAAGCCCGGCGACCACCTGGCCGTGGTCGGACCGTCCGGCATCGGCAAGTCCACAATGGCCAGTCTGCTCACCGGCCTGATGCCACCCGACTTCGGCAGCGTCCTGTTCGGCGGCGCCCCGGTCGACCTGGTGGTTCCCGCGGTGAGGCACCACGCCATCGCGCTGATTCCGCAGGAGACGTACCTGTTCACGGGCTCCGTGCGGGAAAATCTCACGCTGCTCGCACCGTGGGCGACGGATGAGGATCTCGTCGAAGCGGTGAAAAAGGTCGGCGCCAAACCACTTCTGGACCGGCTCGGCGGCCTGGACGCTCCGCTCGGCCATGCGGGCGAAGGACTTTCCGCTGGTGAGGCGCAACTTCTGGCACTCGCGCGGGTCTACGTCACGTCCGCGAGCGTCGTGATCCTCGACGAGGCGACCTCACACCTCGACCCGGCGGCGGAAGCCAGGGCCGAACGCGCTTTTGCCCAAAGGGACGGAATTCTCGTGGTGATCGCGCACCGGCTGAGCTCGGCGCTGCGGGCGAACCGCGTGCTGGTCATGGACGGCGGGAAGCCGTTGCTCGGCACCCACGAGCACCTGCTGAAGACGTCCGCGCTCTACGGGCAGCTCATGCTGGCCTGGGACCCCACGCGGCACGAGGAAACCCCGCTGCCCAAACGGTAGCGGGGTCCACTCAGGACTAACCGACCCGATGCAGCCAGGTCACCGGCGCGCCATCTCCCGCACGCCGGAACGGTTCCAGCGCGTCGTCCCAAGCGGCACCGAGCAGCTCGTCGACGCCGTGCGCGAAGGATTCGCCGCCTCTGGCACGTATGGCCAGTGAACGCAGCTGGTCCTCGTTCACGACTATGTCGCCATTTGCCGAGGTCCGCGCGTGCCACAGGCCCAAAACGGGCGCGAAGCAGAAGCGCTCGCCGTCCTGACCGGAGGAGGGTTCCTCGGTCACCTCGAAGCGAAGCATTGGCCACGCGCGAAGCGCAGCCACGAGTTTCGCGCCGGTACCTGCGTCACCGGTCCACGCGCATTCGGCGCGCAACTGGCCTGGTGCCGCGGGTTGCGCTGCCCATCTGAGGTCCACTCGTTCACCGAGGGTGCCCGAGATCGCCCACTCGACGTGCGGGCAGACCGCAGACGGCGACGAGTGGACGTAGACCACGCCACTGGTGCTGCCACGGGTGCTCACTGCTGACCTCCGCTACTCGACGAGGGACGTCTTCCCCTACGCCTTTGCCGAGTGAGGTGATCACCGTGAATCCCGTTCGCTGCATTCTGCCTCGACTTGAGGCCTGTCCGCCATAAGAACCAGCTCGATCATCACCCGACCGGGGCAGATACAGGTCTTAAGTCCCGATCTCCCCGGCCGAGCGATGCGTGATCGTGATCTAGAGTGCGTTTACCGCGGCGACGACGTCGACTAGGCCCGTGCCCTTGTCGAACGACGTGGTGTACGGGCCGACCGGCTGGTAGCCCGTGCCGTACTTGTGGGCAGAGGCCTTCAGCGCCCGCTCGATGTCAGCGGGGGTCGCGGAAGGCTTGGCCTGGAACAGCTGAGCGACGATGCCGGCGATCTGCGGCGCCGCCATCGACGTGCCGCTGATCGTGTTGTACGTGCCGAGGTCGAGCAGTCCTGGCCCGTTCTGCGGGGCCAGGCCGGTCGAGCAGATCGGCAGGTACAGGCGGCAGGCCGAGACGATGTTCTCGCCGGGAGCGGAGATGTCCGGCCAGGTCGAGGGATCCGTCTTCAGGCCGCGCGACGAGAAGTCGGACAACACGCCGTCACGGGTGCCCGTGCCCTGGTCGTTGTACGAGGCCGCCGAGATCACGCCGGGCGTCTGGTCCTGGCCGGGCGGGTTCGACAGGTTCGTCGTGCCGTCGCCGCCGTCGTTGCCGTTCGCCCACACGACGACGACACCCTCGGCCACGAGCTGCCGCTGCAGCTTGACCGTCACCGACTCGGGGTCGAACGCACCGCCGCCAGTCGGGCCGTAGGAGTTGTTGATCACCTTGATCGGCGGGCACGTCGACGCGGGCACCCCGGCGCCGCACGGGGCGTTGTGGTTCTCCAGCACCCAGTTCAGGGCCGCGTCGGCACCGAGGATGAGGATCGCCGCACCGGTCGAGATGACCACGCCCTTGGCACCCGGCGCGGAACCGCCGACCACCGTGCCGTCGGCGAGCTGGTACGGGCTGCCGATCGCGATTCCGGTGACGTGCGTGCCGTGGCCGCCCAGCGACGTCGTGTCGGTGTCGATGATGTTCGGCACCGGGACGATGCAACCGGTGTCCGTCGAGTTGTCCGCGACGCACAGGCTCTTCAGGCTGCGGACGATCTTGCCGCCCGCGAACGCCGGATGCGTCGGGTCCACGCCGGAGTCGATCACCGCGACCGAGACGCCCGCGCCGGTCAGCCCGGACGCCTGCTGGGCCTCCCGGCTGCGCGTGGCGGCCGTGCCCGAGGAGCCCAGGAACTTGGCGGACCTGGCCACCTCGACGTTGCTGACGCCCGGCTTCGTGCGTGCGGAGGAGATCTGCGTCGTGGTGCCGCGGGCGGCGACCACGCCGATCTTGCGGAAGCTCGTGAGCTTCTGCAGGCCGGCAGCCTCCACCGCGCGTTCGGCGGAGGCGAGATCAGTGCCGTGGACGTAAACCGTCGAAGTCGTCTGGGCGGCCCCGACAGGGGTAGAGGCAGCCACGAGCACTACGGCGAGGAGTGCGGCGCGTTTGAACATGGACCCTCCGTGAACATAGGCAGGCAATCCATCTAACGAGTGATCCACATACCGGTGACGGGTGTCACGCAACGTCTCGACCGGCTGCGTTTGGTCGACCCCGGACCGCTACCGTGTGCCCCCGTGCGGAAAGGTGGGGACTCGTGCGGTTGATCCGTCTGGGCGCTGAACCCTCGGCCATTGGGGCGGACGTCCGTGCCGCCCTGACGGCGATCGGCGCCGGTACCGAGGTCCTCGGCGGCGTCGCGCTGACCGGCGTCCAGCCACCTGACTGCCCGGTGCCGCTGGACGCGATCGTCGTGCTGCCCAAGGGTGTGCTGGTGATCGTCGGCGTCGACCTGCCCGACCCGGCGGTGAAGCTCGAGGCGCCGCTCGGCGGTCAGTGGAAGATCGACGGGTGGCCGCTGGTCAGCCAGGACGGCGCGGCGAACCCGGCGACCGAGGCCGTGGCGGCGGCGACCGCGGTGGCCCAGCGGATCCAGGCGATGCGCGCGGAGCCGTTGCCGGTGAGCACGGTCGTGGCGGTCGGCCCGTTCGTGAGCCAGGTCGTGCAGCCCACCTCGGACCTGAACCGCGGCGTGCGCGTGCTGCACCCCAAAGTGTCCACTTTGCTCGCCGCGGCCCGCGAGCTCGCCACGTCGTCGGTGCCGTGCACGGCGGATCACGCGGTGAGGCTGCTCGCGATCCTGCAGACGACCGGGACTCCACCAGACGCGCGGATGTTGCTCGCCGAGGGGTTCAGCGACGCGGTCTCCCCCGATCTCGCGGCCGCGCACACGATGCTGATCCCCAAGGTCAACGTCCGGATCCCGATGTCGCGCAAACGCTTGCCCGCCAAGCTCGTGTACCTCGGTGTGGGCGGGCTGGTCGCGCTGATCCTGCTCGTGTGGCTGCTGGTGGCGTTGCCAGGAGACGACAAGCCGGCCGACGCGACTCCCGCGCCGTCGGCGACGCAGCCGACGACGGTGGTCGTGGACGGCACGACGTTCGTGCCGAAGGACACCAAGAAGGACAAGGACTGCCAGGCGCAGGCGTTCGGCGACGCGAAGGCGTGGCTCATCGCGAACGAGTGCGGTCAGCTGCAGCGCGCCACCTACGAGACGGCCGTGCAGGGCAAGCAGGCCACGGTGCTGGTGGCGGACCTCGACCTGCTGGACGCGCCGAGCGCGGCCGCGTTCCACAAGGTCGTCACCGCGCCCGGTTCCGGCGGCGTGCACGGGCTGGACGGGAAACCGCTGCAGAACGCGGCGTTCGCGGCCGGGGTCAAGGGCACGCACGTGCAGCTGGCGTTCGTGGTGTGGTCCGGTGGCGCGGGTGACCAGGCGCTGGACCCGATCGCGAAACAGGCGTTGCGGCTGCCCGCCACCCGGTAGCAGGGTGAGGGCGTGATCGGAAAACTGCGTTCTGTCGTGCTCGACTGCCCGAACCCCGCCGAACTGGCGTCCTTCTACGAGGAGCTGCTCGGCGCCGAACGGCTCGCCGGTGGTGACGAGACCTGGGAGGTGATCGTCGCGAACGGCCAGCGCGTGGCGTTCCAGCGCTCTTCGGACTACCGGCCGCCGACGTTCCCGGATCCGCACGCCTCCCAGCAGGTCCACTTCGACGTGCTGGTCGACGACGTGGAGGACGCCGAACGGCGCGTGCTGGAGCTCGGCGCGCGGTTGGTGCAGAAGGACACCGACGGCGGGTTCCGGGTCTACACGGACCCCGTCGGGCACCCCTTCTGCCTCGTGTGGCTTTCTTGATCGAGGCCTAGTGTTGCGGGCATGGACTTCGACGTCATCGTCATCGGTGGTGGGCCCGTAGGTGAGAACGTGGCGTGGCGGACGGCCGCGGGAGGCCTGTCCACCGCCATGATCGAGAAGGAGCTGGTCGGCGGCGAGTGCTCGTACTGGGCGTGCATGCCGTCGAAGGCGTTGCTGCGGCCTGGTCACGCGCTCGCGGCCGCCCGGCGCGTGCAGGGTGTGAACGCCGGGTCGCTGGACCCCGCGGCGGTGCTCGCCCGGCGGACCGGCTTCACGTCCAACTGGGACGACTCCGGCCAGGTCAAGTGGGCCGAGTCGGAGAACATCACGGTCATCCGCGGCGACGGTGAGGTCACGGGCGAGCGCGAGGTCACCGTCGGCAACGAGGTGTACCGGGCGCGCCAGGCCGTCGTCGTGGCCACCGGCAGTGTGCCGAAGATGCCGCCGCTGGAAGGCATCGCCGACACTCCTGTGTGGACGTCGCGGGATGCCACGTCAGCGCGCGAGGTTCCGGACTCGCTGGTGGTGCTGGGCGGTGGCGTGGTCGGCGTCGAGATGGCGCAGGCGTGGGCGCGGCTCGGGTCGAAGGTGACGCTCGTGGTGTCGGGCGACCGGCCGTTGCCGCGGCTGGAGGAGTTCGTCGGGCCGCTGGTCGTCGAGGGCCTGCAGGAGGACGGCGTCGAGGTGCTGCTGGGCGCGCGTGCGTCGGCCATCGCGCCGGGCGCGCTGACGTTGCAGGACGGCCGGGTCGTGAAGGGCTCGGAAATCCTCGTGGCGACCGGGCGGGTGCCGGCGACCAAGGACGGCAAGCCGCTGATCATCGACGACTCCGGCCTGGTGTCCGATGTGGACGGACGCTGGCTGTACGCGTGCGGCGACGTCACCGGGCGCGCGTTGCTGACGCACCAGGGCAAGTACCAGGCACGGGCGGTCGGCACGGCGATCCTGGAGCGGTCGCGCGGGTTCGAACCCAAGCAGTGGTCGGCGGGGCAGGCGTGGGCGGATCACGTGGCGGTGCCACAGGTCGTGTTCACCGACCCCGAGGTGGCGTTCGTCGGGCACACCGCGGAGGAGGCCCGCAAGGCCGGTCGCGAGGTCAAGGTGGTCGACCTCGACATCGCGGTGGCCGGCTCGTCGCTGCACGCGGACGGGTATCACGGCAAGACGCGGATGGTCGTGGACGAGCGCACGCGGACGCTGGTCGGCGTCACGTTCGTCGGCCAGGACGTCGCCGAGCTGCTGCACTCGGCGACCGTCGCGATCGTCGGGGAAGTCACCGTGGACCGGTTGTGGCACGCGGTGCCCTCGTACCCGACGATCAGCGAGGTCTGGCTACGGCTGCTCGAGGCTTACGGCCTCTGAGCCGCCCTGGGGTTCCAGCACGGACCCGAGCATGCCCGCGAGCAGCTCGTTCGCCGTGCCGACCACGTACGCGCGGTCGTCCTCGTCGACGCGTTCGGCGAGCTTGAACAGCGCGTCCGCGGTCTGCACGGCGATCCGGAAGGTGAGCATCACCGGGGCGTCGCCGTGCGCGCCGAACCGGTTGACGAACATCTCCGCCAGCCGTTCGGCCATGAGCTCGTACTGGTCGACGCTGGAGTCGAGCCGGTGGCTGTCCAGCATGTCGCTGAACCGCACCCGGCCGAAGCCGGGCAGCTCCGTCAGCATCCTCATGTAGACGCTGACGATCTGCGTCATGGCCTCTCGCCACGTGTCCGCGATGAGGTCCGTGGCGAAGAGCTCCTCGATCTCGCGGAGATAGGTCTCCATCCCGCGAAGTGCCAGAGCGTGGACAACAGATCGTTTGTCCGGGAAGTACTGATAGAAGGAACCAATGGGCACACCGGCCACATCGACGATGCGCGCCGTGGTGATGTCGTCGTAGTCGTATTCGTTCAGCAGGCTCGCACAAGCGTCCAGGATCGCGGAGACAGTAGCCGCGCCACGCTGTTGCACCGGCTGTCGACGCATCACCCTGGCTAACCTGCCTTTGGCCGGGTCTTCATGCACGCGAACATCTTTATCCATACGACCCGCTAAGCCCAAGCACAGGTTCCCGACAGGTTTCAGCCGGGATCTCCACGTCGTTTGCGATGAACTACCCAACCGAAGTCCACAACGCAGACAACGGCGAGTAGTAAAAGCACGATCCCGAGCGGGACGAGGTCAGCTCTGAGTGCCAGCCACCCGGCGACCGAGTTGAAGACCAGGCCAAACCCGGCGAGCCACAACCGCAGCGTCAGAGCACTGCGCGGGGGCGCCGGGGGTGGCAGGTAGTCGCTCACGTCACCCGGTTTCCCTCAGCAGGGGCGTCTCAACCCGTCGCAGAGGCCTCGGAGGTTTCGTCACATAGGGCCTAACGAGACGGGTCAGGGCCAGACCAGGAGCGATGAGGGGGACCACGGCGGTCAGCACGGCGGCTGTGATGCCGGCTCGCATCACGTCCTTGGGCATGACGGCGACGCGATCGACGACGAACGCCCTGCGCCCGGTGAGCGACACGGCCGCCAGGACGATCAAGAAAACGACCATGCTGAGCATCGCCCGCTGGACCGCGTGTTCGTACCCGGCTGCTTCTCCCGCGACCAGCACCGCGAACCAGCCGGCGAGCGCGGGCAGCTGACCCTGCTCGGTGGTCGCCGCCCAGCTCAGGCCGCCGAGGGTCGCGAGCCACGCGAGAACGCTCTCGCGCTCCTGCGCCCAGACGGATGCCGCGTCGAGGGGAATACCGGTCCAGGCGAGTACGCCGAGCGGGGTGAGGGGTGTGTCGGCGAGTTGGCCGAGCACCCAGGCGAGCGTCCACGCGGACAGCAGGACCGCGAGGACGAGCTGCCACCTCGGCCTGCGCACCACATAGCGGGCGAGCCGGACGATCTCCGCACGCGTCATACCCCCACCATGCCGTTCGCAGGTGGTTTGCGGAGAAACGTCACCCCAACGCTCACTCTCCTGGCCCTCGTCCAGCCCGGTTGATCACACAGCGCAATCCACGATCGGGGGACAGATCTTTCCTATGCTGAGTACATGAGCATCGATCAGCTTCTGCGTCTGCCCAGCTACCTGATGCTCCAGCTGGTCAGGGAAGCCCGCCGGCTGGCGCGCGGTGACCTGCGCCCGCCGCACGTGACGGTGCTGGCGTTCCTGGCCGAGCAGGAGGCGGTGGCTCAGAAGCGGATCAGCGACGGCGTGCGGATGGACCCGAGCGACCTGGTCTCGGTGCTCGACGAGCTCGAGAAGCACGGGTTCGCCCAGCGCAAGCGGGACGAGCGGGACCGTCGCCGCTTCACCGTGTCGATCACCGACGCAGGTAGACGGGCCTTGCACTCACGCCTGGAGACCGCTCGCGCACATGAGGAGGAGCTACTGGCGCCGTTGACCGTGTCCGAGCGCGTTGAACTCACCACACTGCTGCGGAAGGCGTACCTGCATCACGCTGATTTGCGTGTAGATTAGACAGTCTGCGCTCACACGAACGGGAGTGCGGGCAGGAAGATGCGGAACGGGATTAAACCCGACGCCGGATTGTATCGAGAAATGAGGCAAGTTGTCAAGCCCCTCCGATGACCTCCGGCTCGCCGAAATGGAGCCGGAGCAGGAATACGTGGCCATGTTGTACGGCCGGCTCGACGACCTCCGTGAACAGACGTCGAAACGACTCGCACAATCGTTGCGACAAACTGGCGGCACGCACCAGATGCGGTCAGAGCGCGACACCTCGGTCGCGATGTACACAGATCAATTGGCTCAGTACAGCGCCGTGGAGAACGGGCTCGCGTTCGGCAGGCTCGATTTCCACAACGAAGACCGCTTCTACATCGGCCGAATCGGTCTGTTCGACGAGGACAAGGAATACGAGCCGCTGCTGATGGATTGGCGCGCGCCCGCCGCCAGGCCGTTCTACCTCGCGACCGCCGCCTCGCCCGACGGGGTGCGCCGCCGCCGGCACCTGCGCACCCGCTCGCGCAAGGTCATCGGCCTCGACGACGAGGTGCTCGACATCAACTCGGCGGACGTGTCCCGCAGCGAGTCGCTGACCGGCGAGGCGACACTGCTCGCCGCGTTGAACGAGTCGCGCACCGGCCAGATGAGCGACATCGTCGCGACGATCCAGGCCGAGCAGGACACCATCATCCGCTCCGAGCTGAACGGCGTCGTCGTCGTGCAGGGCGGACCCGGCACCGGCAAGACCGCCGTAGCCCTGCACCGCGCTGCATACCTGCTGTATACACACCGTCGACAGCTGGCAAAACGCGGTGTTCTCGTGGTGGGCCCGAACACGACGTTCCTGCGATATATCAGTCAGGTGCTCCCGTCTCTCGGCGAGACCGGCGTCCTGCTGTCCACGGTCGGCGAGCTGTATCCCGGCCTGACCGCCACCGGCCGTGAGTCGGCGGAGGCGGCCGCCGTGAAGGGCCGCCTGCAGATGGCGGAGGTGATCGCCGCGGCCGTACGCGACCGCCAGGAGGCCCCGGCGTTCGTCGAGATCCGCTTCGACAACGACACCCTGCGCCTCGACCGCCGCGCGATCGCCGAGGCACGGGGCAGGGCACGCCGGACCCGTCGCGCGCACAACGAGGCCCGCCGCACGTTCGCCCGCGAGATCGTCTCGACACTGGCGGGCATGGTGGCTTCGCGGCTCGGCGGGCATCTTCTGGACAAGGCGGACATGGACGACATCCGCCGCGAGATCCGCGAGTCCCAGGAGGTCCAGGCCGCCATCTCGTCGCTGTGGCCGGTCCTCACCCCGTTCTCACTGCTCTCCGAGCTCTACGCGAACCCGAAGCGCCGCAACCGCGCGATGTCCAAGTTCACCCGCGAGGAACGCGACCTGCTGCAGCGTTCCACCGACGACTGGACCCCGGCCGACGTCCCGCTGCTGGACGAAGCGGCGGAACTGCTGGGCGAGGACGACACCGAGGCCAAGGCCCGAGCCGAACGCCAGCGCCGCCAGGCAATCGAGTACGCCCAGGGCGTCCTCGACATCCTGGACCTGGAAGACGACGCCGACCCGGACATCCTGATGGCCACAGACCTGATGGACGCCTACCGCCTGGCCGAACGCCACGGCGTGGACCGCTACGAAACCGCGGCGGAACGCGCCGCCGCCGACCGCACCTGGACGTTCGGCCACATCATCGTGGACGAGGCCCAGGAACTCTCGGCCATGGCCTGGCGCACCCTGATGCGCCGCTGCCCCAGCAAGTCCATGACCGTGGTGGGCGACATCGCACAGACCGGCGACATCGGCGGCGCCACGTCGTGGGACACCGTCCTGTCCCCGTACGTGCAGAACCGCTGGCGCCTGACCGAGTTGTCGGTGAACTACCGCACCCCGGCCGAGATCATGGAGGTGGCCGCCGACGTACTCGCGTCCGTGGATGCTTCGTTGGTCCCGCCGACGTCCGTGCGCGAAACCGGTGTGCCGCCTTGGGTTTCCTCGGTTCCGTCTCTGGTCTCCGAACTCCCGTCGCTGATCTCCGACGAGGTCGCCGCTGTCGGTGACGGCAAGGTGGCGGTGATCGTGCCCGCCGCGCTGCTGCAGTCGGTGGGTTCTGCCGTGGTTGCCGGTGTGCCTGGCTCGTCGATGGGCAACGAGCTGGAGGAAGCGCAGGTCGTGGTGCTCGGGGTGACCGATGCGAAGGGCCTGGAGTTCGACTCGGTGGTCGTGGTCGATCCGGTTGGAATTCTTGAGGAATCTCCGCGTGGTGCGTCGGATCTGTACGTGGCGCTTACCCGTGCGACGCAACGGCTCGGCGTCGTGCACACCGGCACGCTGCCGGACATGTTGTCCCGCCTGAAGGGCGTCTCCTTGGGTCGGCTGGCCTCCTCAGCGAAACGATTGTGTCGCCGCCGACGACACCGTGGAAATGGAAGACGCTGAGGAGGCCGACGCGGCGAACGTAGAC